>JAJPEW010000080.1 GCA_021166755.1 Hydrogenophaga sp.
GCCGCTGGACCTGCCGGATTGACACCTCGTCCGCCGTGTCCAGCAGACGCGATCGCTCGTGCCACAGGAAGGCGCCAGTGCCCAGCATGAGCATGCCCAGCGCCAGGACCACCAGGCTCACGATCCTGGCACGATCGGCCAGCCAGCCCTGCTGACGGCGCCTTGTGGTGATCACGCGGGGACTCCCGTCTTCATCCGTGACTCTTGCGCACTGTGGCCCGCCGTCACCTGGATGTGGAATGTGCTGCCCTGGCCGGGCTTGCTGTCGGCACGGATGCGCCCACCCATGCGTTCCATGGCCTTGGCCACGAGGGCCAAACCGATGCCGGTGCCAGGAATCTGGTCCTGTCGGTGCAGACGCTGGAACATGCCGAAGATGCGGTCGTGGTGCTTCATGTCGAAGCCCTGTCCATTGTCGGAGACGCTCAGGTGAACCTCATCGTCCTCCTGAACGGCCGTGATCCGGATGTCCGGTGGCCGGTCGGCGGGCGTGAATTTCAGGGCGTTGTCCAGCAGGTTGCGCAGGACCATGGACAGGCCCCGGGGGTCGGCCACCACCAGCGGGCCGGGCTCCACCTGAACAGTCAGGCACCCCTGGCGCCTTTCGACGGTTTCCATCACGGGCTGCGTCACGTCCTGAATCAGCCGCTGGAGATCCACGGGTTCCATGTGCCCCGTCACCTGTTCCAGCCGCGCATACGCCAGCAGATCGGTGATCAGTTGGGACATGTGAAGCGTGGCGCGCTGGATGCGCTGCAGGTAGTCCCGCCCCTGGGCGTCCAGCTGACCGGCGTGCTCCTGCAGCAGCAGCGCGCTGAAGCCTTCGATGCCGCGCAGCGGTGTGCGAAGGTCGTGGGATGCCGAGTAGGTGAAGGTTTCCAGTTCGCGGTTGACGGCCTGCAGCCGTTGGACGCTTTCCTGCAGCTGCGCCGTGCGCTCGGTCACCTTCTGTTCCAGTTGGCCGGTCAGTTCGCGGAGCCTGCTTTCGGTCTGGGCGCGCATCAGCGTGTTGACCAGCATCTGGGCGAACAGCTCCAGCAAGGTCATTTCTTCTTCCACCCACGCATGGACCTCGTCCACCCAGTCCAGGCCGACAAAGCCCAGGCATTCCTGTCCCATCATGAGTGGCAGGGTGGTGAGACTTCTGACGTGCTGGCCCTCCAGGAGATCTCGCAGCGGGCCCCCGGGCAGCTGGTCCACATCGTCGATCTGCACCCGCTGACCGTTCCGATGGGCTTGCACCCAATCGGGCACCAGCGACAAAGGCTGCCCCTGGAGATTGGCGATCTCGGGGCTGACGCCTGGCGCACACCACTCGTGGGTGTTCGACGCGGTGGCTCTGTCGTGGTCGTACGTGAAGATGTAGGCGCGACCCGCCTGCACAAACCGGCCCACGTCGCCCAGCGCCTCGTCCATGGCCTGATCCATCTGCTGGACAGACAGGTTGATGAAACGGGATGCCAGCCGGAACAGCATCAGCACGAACCGGCTCAGGCGTTCCTGCTCCCGGGCAGCGGCCTGCTGTTCCCGCTCCAGTTGCGTCACGTCGCGAAACATCAGCAGCAGGCGATCCTGGCCGTCCACCTGGACGCGCTCGGCGCTGTAGCGAACGTGGATCTCATCACCATCGGGCCGGGCGCTGCTGCCCGCCACCTCACGGATGTTGGCGCCCGTTTCCAGCGCCTGAAGCAGCTCCTGCCGGAGCGTGGCTGATTTCCACAGCCCGAGCTCCAGCGATGTGCGGCCCAGCAGGTGCTCCCGGGTTCGACCGAAGAGTTCGCAGAAGGCGTCATTGACCAGCAGGAGCTGCCCGGTGTGCCAGTCGGCCAGCGACATGGCTTCGGGGGCCGCCTGGAACACGGTCTCGAAGAGGTGCTGAGCCGCCTGGGTGCGCGCCTGCGCCTCGCGGCGTTCGGTGATGTCACGGTTGATGACCAGGACCGTCTGCGTTTCACCGCTGCCGGCAGGCTCCAGGCTGACCTGGGCTTCCCAGTGGCGCATGCCTTTGGGCCCGGGGTACGAGAAGTACAGCGTTTCGCTGAGCCCGCTGGTGAAAACGCGATCAAGGCAGGCCATCCACTCGGCGGCGATGGGCTCGGGTGTCCCGACCTCGGTGATCGTCTTTCCGATGAGCGCTTCCGGAGATCGTCCGTTGGCACTCTCCACCGCCGGATTCACGTAGAGGAAGCGACCCTGCCTGTCATAGCGCGCAATCACGTCGGGCAGGTGGCTGGCCAGGGTCTGGAAGTGCCGTTCGCTGTCATGCAGGGCCCTCATGGAGCGCTGCAGACGCCATGTGCCGTACCCCATCGCAAACATGACCAGGAAGGTCAGCAAGCCTGCCCACGGGAGCAGGGCCTTCCAGGGCGCCAGAACACCTTCGGTGCCCAGGGCATAGACAACCATGAGGCGCTGCGCATCGCCCGCGAGCCGCTGGTAGCCGACGATGCGCTCGATGCCATCCACCACCGCAGTGGCCCGAAACACCCCCGATGGGCGCTCGTTCAGGGCCGCCGACAGGTGCCCATGGACCTTCATGCCCTGTTCCTTCTCGACGAGAGGGTGCCGGCTCAGCACCGTGGTGGCACCGTCGTCCTCGATCCGGAACAGGCTCATGCTGCTGTCCTTGGGCATGCCTTCGGACGCAAACCGTGCCAGCAGCGCCTCGCGTGCCAGTTGCAGTTCGTAGAGCCTGCCGCCTTCTGCCGCCGACTGACGCCAGACCATCGGAATGATCCATTGCCCGTTGTCTTGTCGCGGCAGGCCTGGCAACCATTGGCGTTCCGGCGCTTCCTGGTGTTCTGGCTGTACCGGCAGTTCTTTCAGGGCGAACGGAAGATCCAGGGCGAGGATCAGTGGACGCTGGGAATCGGACAGGCCGGCACCCGGAGCACTTGACTCTGTATCCAGGCCGGACATGCTGGCGCGGGCCAGCCGCAGGGATTGGTCCAGCTCTGCCCCCAGACGCAGCACCTCTCGTTGCGCCTGGGCTTGTGCCCGATCCAGCAGGGCATCTCGCTGGGCCCACACCAGACTGATCGAAAGCACCATCAGCAGGGCCATGCTGCCGAGCGCCAGTACCAGCTGCCAGCCCATTCCGGGAAGGAAAAGCCCCGAAGCGTTGGCGGCAGCTGCCGATGTGCCGGTCGGTCGAGGGGCGGGCATGGCGAAATGAGGTCTTGCGTCCTGGAGGCGCTGTCTGTTTACGTTCGAATTCAGTCTAGCAGGGTGTGCGCGGATGAAAGCAGGCAAAAGGAAGAGAAAGGCCTTGCTGATGAAGGCCTTGTGGCGCTCGTCACATGCTGCGGCGGTACTGGCCGCCCACCTCGAACAGCGCCGACGTGATCTGACCCAGCGAGCAGACCCGCACCGCGTCCATCAGCACCTCGAACACGTTGGTGTTGTCGATCACCGCCTGCTTCAGCCGCGCCAGCATGGCAGGCGCCTCAGCGGCGTGGCGGGTGTGGAAGTCGTTCAGGCGCGCCAGCTGCGACTGCTTCTCCTCTTCGGTGGAACGTGCCAGCTCGATCGACTCGGGCACCGGGTCGCCGTGCGGGTTGCGGTAGGTGTTGACGCCGATGATCGGGTACTCGCCAGTGTGCTTGAGCATCTCGTAGTGCATGCTCTCTTCCTGGATCTTGCTGCGCTGGTAGCCGGTTTCCATGGCGCCCAGCACGCCACCGCGTTCGGCGATCTTCTCGAACTCGGCCAGCACGGCTTCCTCGACCAGCTCGGTCAGCTCGTCGATGATGAAGGCGCCCTGGTTGGGGTTTTCGTTCTTGGCCAGGCCCCATTCGCGGTTGATGATCAGCTGGATGGCCATCGCGCGGCGCACCGACTCTTCGGTCGGCGTGGTGATGGCCTCGTCGTAGGCGTTGGTGTGCAGGCTGTTGCAGTTGTCGTAGATCGCAATCAGCGCCTGCAGCGTGGTGCGGATGTCGTTGAACGCGATCTCCTGCGCGTGCAGGCTGCGGCCGCTGGTCTGGATGTGGTACTTGAGCTTCTGGCTGCGTTCGTTGGCACCGTACTTCTCCTTCATGGCCACCGCCCAGATGCGGCGTGCCACGCGGCCGAGCACGGTGTACTCGGGGTCCATGCCGTTGCTGAAGAAGAAGCTCAGATTGGGTGCGAAGTCATCGATGTGCATGCCGCGCGCCAGATACGCCTCCACGAAGGTGAAGCCGTTGGACAGCGTGAAGGCCAGCTGGCTGATCGGGTTGGCCCCGGCCTCGGCGATGTGATAGCCGGAAATGGACACCGAGTAGAAGTTGCGCACGTCGTGGTGCACGAAGTACTCGGCGATGTCACCCATCACCTTCAGGCTGAACTCGGTGCTGAAGATGCAGGTGTTCTGTCCCTGGTCTTCCTTCAGGATGTCGGCCTGCACCGTGCCGCGCACGTTGGCCAGCACCCATTCCCTGATCTTGGCCGTCTCGGTGTCGGTCGGCTCGCGGCCGTTGTCGGCCTTGAACTTGTCGATCTGCTGGTCGATGGCGGTGTTCATGAACATCGCCAGGATGGACGG
>JAJPEW010000102.1 GCA_021166755.1 Hydrogenophaga sp.
CAGGCGGCCCATGCGGCCGGTTTTCCGGCGGTGATCGCGCGCAACGAGAAGGGGCGCCACACGGAACTGTCCTGGCCCGAGCTGCGCCGCCAGGTGGCCGCGCTGGCCCTGCACCTCCAAGCCCAGGGGGTGCAGCCGGGCGATCGGGTTGCGGCCTACCTGCCCAACGTGCCCGAGGCCATGGTGGCTTTCCTGGCGGTGGTCAGCATCGGTGCGGTCTGGAGCATCTGTGCACCGGACATGGGCACCAACGCGGTGCTCGACCGGTTCCGGCAGATCGAGCCGGTGGCCCTGATCGCCTGCGATGGCGTGACCTACGGCCACAAGGACCACGACCGACTGGGCGTGGTGGCCGAGCTGCGCGCGGCCCTGCCCACCGTGCGGCACGTGGTGCTGCACACCAACCTGGCGAACACGGAAGATGAGCGCAGCGCCGCCCTCATGCGCGCGGCGCCCTGTGAATCGTTTGCCCAGGCCACCGCGCGCGACGACGCCGAGGTGGCCGCTTTCGAGCCGATGTGGCTGCCCTTCGACCATCCCCTGTGGATCGTCTATTCCAGCGGCACCACGGGCCTTCCCAAGCCCATCGTGCATGGCCATGGGGGCACCGTCATCGTGGCGCTGGCGCTCAAGATCATCCACAACGACGTGGGTTGCAGCTACCACCCCAACAGCTGGGGCGAGCGCTACCACTGGTACAGCTCCACCGGCTGGGTGATGTGGAACGCCCAGGTCAGCGGGCTGCTCAACGGCACCACCTGTGTCATCTACGACGGCAACCCGGGAGGCAGCAAGGAACGACCGGACTGGACCACGCTGTGGCGCTTCGCGGCCGAGACCGGGGTGACCTTCTTCGGCGCGGGGGCAGCTTTCTACGCCAACTGCCTCAAGGCCGGGGTGGATCTGTCCACCTGTGGCGACCTGTCCAGCGTCCGGGCGCTGGGCACCACGGGCTCCCCCCTGTCGGAGGACGCTCAGCGATGGGGAACCACCCAGTTCGCGAGCATCGCTGCAAACGAAGACCAGAAAGACATCTGGTGGTGCAACATTTCGGGCGGGACGGACTTTGCCGGCGCGTTCATCGGCGGCAACCGGGAGTTGCCCCAGACCCCCGGCCGCATGCAGTGTCGCCTGATGGGCTGCGCGGTCGAGTCCTGGAACGAGCAGGGCCAGCCGGTGCTGGACGAGGTGGGCGAACTGGTGTGCACCCAGCCCATTCCATCGATGCCGCTGTACTTCATCGGTGATACCAACCACCAGCGCCTGATTGGCAGCTACTTCGACATGTACCCGGCAGGTCACGGCCGTGCGCCCGGTGGCGGTGATCTTGACGCAAGCGCGGGCGCCGTCTGGCGCCACGGCGACTGGTTGCGCATCTTCCCGGACGGTTCCTGTGTGATCTACGGCCGGTCGGACGCGACCATCAACCGGCACGGCCTGCGCATGGGCACCAGCGAACTCTACAGCGCGGTCGAGGCCCTGCCAGAGGTGCTCGATTCCATGGTGGTGGACCTGGAGTACCTGGGACGGGAGAGCTACATGCCGCTGTTCGTGGTGCTGCGTTCCGGCCTGACGCTGGATGAGGCACTGCGCGCGAAGATCACCGGCGCCATCCGCACCGCGCTCTCGCCGCGTTTCGTCCCCGATGAGGTGTTCCAGGTCGAGGAGATTCCGCGCACGCTCTCGGGCAAGAAGCAGGAGTTGCCGATCAAGAAACTGATGCTGGGGCAGCCGCTGGAGAAGGTGATCAACCGCGAGGCCATGGCCAACCCAGGCTGTCTGGACTGGTATGTGCGACTGGCGCAGGACCATCTGGCCCGGACGGTGGCAGGGTGAGCGGCACCCGACGCAAGTCACGCCGGTGACGGAATCGGCCCCTGTCTGAGGATCTGCCCGGTTCCCAGGCGGGCGGGGCTTGGCTATGTTGCGTTTGGCGAACCCACCACATTTCCAGGAGACATGCATGCGCCCCGTTGACCGCTTCTCGCCCAACCGCCGACAGGTGCTTTCCATGGCCGCCGCCGTGGCTGCGCCGGCCATCCTGCCCGCCCATGTGCTGGCCCAGGACAAGTTTCCCTCCAAGCCGATCACGCTGATCGCGCCGTGGCCCGCGGGCGGCAGCAGCGATGGCGTCATGCGCGCCTTTGCCGAGAGCGCCGGCAAGGTGCTGGGAACCACGGTGGTCGTGGAGAACAAGCCCGGTGCCGGGGGCACCATGGGCGCGGCGGCCATGGTCAACGCCCGGCCCGACGGCTACCTGCTGACCCAGCTGCCCCTGGGCATCTACCGCCTGCCCCACATGCAGAAGATGACCTTCGACCCGGTTGCCGACCTCACGCATATCGTCTGCCTGACGGGCTACACCTTCGGCATCGCCTGCACGGCGGATGCGCCATTCAAGACCATCCAGGAAATGGTGGCCTTCGCCAAAGCCAACCCGGGCAAGCTGGAATATGGCCACACCGGCACCGGGACCACCCCGCACCTGGCCATTGAAGAGTTCAGCGGCAAGGCGGGCATCCAGCTCAACCCGATTCCCTTCAAGGGCTCGGCCGAGATCATGCAGGCCATCCTGGGCGGCCACATCCGCGTCATGAGCGGCACCACCGAGTTTGCCCCGCATGTGCAGAGCGGCAAGCTGCGCCTGCTGGCCACGCTGGGCAGCCAGCGCAACAAGGCCTTCCCGAATGTGCCCACCCTCAAGGAAAGCGGCTGGGACACGATCGTCGAGTCACCGTTTGGCATCGGTGGGCCCAAGGGCATGGACCCTGCCGTGGTCAAGGTGCTGCACGACGCTTTCCGCAAGACCCTCGAAGACCCGAAGGTGCAGGAGACGCTGGACAAGTTCTACATGCCCAGCATCTATATGAGCACGGCGGACTACACCGCCTATGCCGAGCGCACCTTCAAGGCCGAGAAGGCCACGATCGAACGGCTGGGGCTGGCCAAAAAATCCTGATTCACCGGACAAACGCACAGATTCCCCCCGCCTGCCCGGCTACGATGCGGGGATCAGGAACCTGTGCCGTGAACAACACCCCATTTGACGACGAGCTTCGCGTCGCCCGTCGCAGCCCCGCGCTGCGCGACATCATCATCCCGCCATGCCCGGACCTGCTGGTGCAGTTGCAGGCGGCCACCGAACAGGGCGACCCGGATCCGGGTGTGCTGGACCGCATCGCCTCGGCTGACGTGGCGATGTCGGCCGCGCTGATCCGGCTGGCCAACAGTCCCCTGCATGGCCTGCACGCGCCAGTCTCCACCGTGGGGCAGGCCCTGACGGTGCTTGGCCTGGATCCGTCGGTACAGCTGCTGACGGGCTTTCTCACGCGCAACGCCCTGCGCACGCATTCGCCGCTGCTGGCGCACTTCTGGGATACCTCCACCCGCCGCGCGCTGGCCTGCGAGCACATCGCCCGTCAGCTCTACACCATGGATCCTGGCCTGGGCTACAGCTTCGGCCTGTTCTGCCACGTGGGCATCCCGGTGATGATGCAGGGTGTGCGCGGCTACGCCAGCACCCTGACCGAGGCCCTGGCGCGCAAGGATCGCAGTTTCGTGGCCACCGAGAACGCCAACCACCGTACCGACCATGCGGTGGTGGGCGCAATCGTGGCGCGCACGTGGCACCTGCCCCTGGCGGTGGCCCAGGCCACCCGCCTGCACCACGATTTCAGCTGTCTGGACGATACCCGTATCGATCCCACCGTGCGCCATCTGGTGGCCATGGCCCTGGTGGCCGACCACCTGCTGCACCAGCACGAAGAGCCGTCGGCGCTCAAGGAGTGGGAGCGGCATGGCCCGCAATGTCTGGCCCACCTGCAGGTGGGGGAGGCCGAGGTCGACCACTGGGTGGACCAGCTGCACCCGGTGTTCGAGGCGCACGCGCTCGGTTGATGGCCGACCCTGCCACCGCAGCCTGTGTAATGACGCTTCTTCGCTCCTTGCTTCGCCGGAGCGATCCGTGCTGATCGCCGAGCAGCGCTCGGCGCTGTCCCGCTTCACCTACGACTTCCGGGCCGAGGGCGGCCCCGTGATCGGCGAGCTGTGTTTCCCCGACTGGGCACAAGCGCGCAACGCACGCCTGAAGAACCCGGCGCCGAAGTGGCTGCGCTCCAGCATCGACCTGCGCCTGTCGGGTGCGGCCTACACGATCGAGTTCGAGTACACGCGCCGCGGCTGGGCCAACGACACGCGTTTTGAACTGATGCACAACGGCGTCTGCCTAGCATCGGCCGAGGTGGTGGTGCCTCCGGGCTTCCTCGGGCGCGCCCGGCTGCTCGTCACCGAGCCCTTCAGCGGCGAGCTGATTCGGCGCAACACGCTCTTCAGGATCCGCTACGAGCTGCGGCGCGGCGGGCAGACCCTGGGCCAAGTCCACGAGCCGGATGCGTTCACCACACGGCGCCGGCTGTGTGCCGACCTGCCGGCCGACGTCCCGCTGCCGGTGCAGGGCTTCCTGCTGTTTCTGGTGCTCCAGCTGGCGCTCGGTTGAGCGCTCAGGCCTTGCGGCTGACCAGCACAATCCCCGCCGCCACCCCCGCCAGCGCCAGCACCAGCTGCAGCGTCAGCGGCTCGCCCAGCAGCAGCACGCCGAAGACCAGCGCGAACAGCGGGGTCAGGAAGGTGAAGGTGGACATCTGCGTGGCCGGATAGTGGCGCAGCATCCACATCCAGGTCAGGTAGCTGGCGAAAGCGCCCACCGCCGTCTGCAGGAAGACCGATCCCCAGGCCGTGGCCGAATAGTCGAACGACCAGGTCTCGCCCAGCGCCAGCGACAGCAGCGGCGTCACCACGGCCGTGACACCCAGCTGGTAGAACAGCGATTTCTCGGCGCTGACGCTGGCCACCTTGGTGGTCCGGATGGCCAGGGTGGTCAGACCCCAGAGCAGGCCGGCGGCCAGCCCCATGGCATCGCCTTTCCACTGACCCGGCATCGAGCTGTGCAGAAAGGCTTCACTGAAGGCCACCGCCACGGCTGTGAAGGCCATGCCCAGGCCGATCCACTGGATGCGCCGCAGCTTCTCGGCCGTGATGAAACGCGGCAGCAGCAAGGCCACCCAGAACGGGCTGGTGTAGAGGAAAACGGTCAGACGCGAAGCGCTGGTGTGTTGCAGCCCCAGGTAGATCAGGCAGAACTCGCCCGCGAACAGCAGCCCCACCAGCAGCCCGCCGCGCAGGGTCCCGTCACGTCCGAACAGCGGGACACCACGCACCTGGCACCACAGCCACAGCAGCAGCGTGGCGCCCGCCATCCGCACAGAGGCCTGCCACAGCGGCGGGATCTCGCGGCTGGCGAACTTGATCAGGATCTGCTGGAAGCCCCAGAAGGCGCAGCAGGCCACCAGCAGGGTGATGGCCAGGGTGTCGAGATGATCTTTGCGTTGGACAGGGGACATGGTGTCAGGAAGAAGCGGCCAGTCGCCGCAGCTGTTCTTTGAGGCGGCGGATGGCCGAGGCATCGAGCCCCGCCAGCATGCGGGTCTCGTGGGCGCGCGCCTGTTCGATGAGTGGGTGGATTTTGCGCTGTCCGGTGGCCGTGATGCTGACCAGTGTGCGACGCTGGTCTTGCGGATCATCGACCAGGCGGACCCAGCCGTCGGCGGCCAGGCGCTGCAGCAATTTGGTGACGGTCGGTTGCTGGCTCAGCACCTCGCGCGCCAGGGCGCCCACGGCCATGGGGGGCTGATCGCTCAATGTGGCGAGCACCCGCCATTCCAGAGAACCGAGACCGGCGGCCTTCACGGTGGCCTCGAAGTCCTTGAACAGGGCGTGGTTGGCCTGACCCAGCAGGTAGCCCAGGTAATCGTCGACGAAGCGTTCTTTGCGCGGGCTCATGGTTTTGCCGCCGGGCCGCCCCAAGGCAAAACGCACCCCCTCGGGGGGCAGCGACCCGCGCCAGCGGCGGAGCGCAGGGGGTCCTGCTCTTCATGGTCAGAGCGGGTGCTCGGTGTAGAAGCGGCCGCCGTGGAAGAGCAGCGGCGAGCCGTCTTCGCGGTGGCGGCAGCGCTCGACCTCACCCACGAAGATCACATGGTCGCCCTCGGCGTACTGGCTGCGGTTGAAGCACTCGAAGGTCGCGACGCACCCATCCAGCAGGGGCGCACCGCTGACCCCTTCGGTGAACGTCACGTCCGCCCAGCGATCGATGTCGCGGGCGGCAAAGCGCTCGGCCAGGGCCTGCTGGTCGGCCGCCAGCACATTGATGGCGTAGTGCAGGCCGTTGGCAAACGCGCTCATCGAGCCGGCGAGACGGGAGAGGCTCCAGAGCACCAGCGGCGGATCGAGCGAGACCGAGTTGAACGAGTTGGCCGTCAGACCCACCAGATCGCCCTGTGCCGTGCGCGCCGTCACGATCGTCACGCCAGTGGCGAACATGCCCAGCGACGCGCGAAACTCGCGCGGCGAGAAGTCGGGGGGGCGGGCCGAGTGTCCGGCCGAACGGGCGGGTGACATGTGCGCTAATTTATATGAAAATTCATGAAAGTGGCATGACCGGGGTGGTCGGCCGTCAGACTCTCGAGGAGACCACATGCTGCAGGAGCGGATCGAACCCGCGTGGATCGACGCCTTTGAGACCGTGCTGCGCCGCTGCGCCCTTCAGCCGGGCGATCAGGTGGCCATTCTCGGCGAAACGCAAAGCCGGCCCGTGCTCATGGAGATGGCTCGCCTGGTCGCCACCCGGCTCGGCGGGCGCTGTTTCATGCTGACGCTGCCCTCGGTGCTCGGCCGTGGCGAGCCGCTGACGCGATCCACCGGGGCCTGTCCGGCCATCCAGAACAGCGCGCCCGTGATCTCCGCCCTGGCGGCGTCGACGCTGGTCATCGACTGCACCGTCGAGGGCCTTATGCACGCACCGGAACTCCCGGCCATTATCCAGGGCAACGGGCTGACCCAGCCGCGCATCCTCTACGTCAGCAACGAGCACCCGGAGGCCCTGTGCCGCCTGCTGCCTGACGAGCAGACCGAGCAGCAGGTCAAAGTCCACCTCAAGCGCCTGCGTGCGGCCCGGACCATGCGCGTATCGTCTGCCGCCGGCACCGACCTGCGCATCGATCTTCAGGGCGCGGTGGGTGGGGGCAACTGGGGCTACACCAGCCGCCCGGGCACGCTCACCCACTGGCCTGGCGGTCTGGTGCTGGCCTTTCCCGCCGCGGGCAGCGTCAATGGCACGCTGGTGCTGGCCGAAGGGGATGTGAACCTGACCTTCAAGCGCTACATCGACAAGTCCGTGACCCTGACGATCGAGAACGACTACGTCACCCGCATCGATGGTACGGGCGTGGATGCCGACCTGCTACGTTCGCATTTCGAGGCCTGGGGTGAGCGTGAGGCCTATGCCGTCAGTCATGTGGGCTGGGGGCTCAATGCGGCCGCCCGCTGGGACAGCATGGCGTTCTACGACAAGCGAGACTTCAACGGGACCGAGTTGCGCGCCTTCGCCGGCAACTTCCTCTACAGCACCGGCGCCAACGAAACGGCCGGCCGTTACACCCGCGGTCACTTCGACTGGCCGATGCGCCACTGCACCGTCACACTCGACGACGCCGTCGTGGTTGAGCAGGGGAGGGTGGTCGCATGAACGGGCGCCGCGCAGGGCCGCCCCAAGCAAGGCCAGCCCCCTCGGGGGGCAGCGACCCGCTTGAGCGGCGGAGCGTGGGGGCATGATGATCCCTACCTTCACCACCCTAGGCGACGGCCCCACCGTGCTGATGCTGCATGGCATCGGCGGTGGTCATCTGGCCTTTGCCCCCCAGGTGGAAACGCTGGCCGAGGTGGGTTACCGGGCCGTGGCCTGGGACATGCCGGGCTATGGCCGCAGCGCGCCCATCGAGCCCTACACGTTCAAAGGATTGGCGCAGGCGTGCGTGAACCTGATCGATGCCCTGCAGTGCGACAGCGTGGTCCTGCTGGGACACAGCATGGGCGGCATGGTGGCGCAGGAGGTCGTGGCCCGTCGTCCCGACAAGGTCAGCCGCCTGATTCTGTGCGGCACCTCGGCGGCCTTTGGCAAGCGCACCGACGGGGCCAGCGCCGAGGCCTGGGCACGCCAGTTCATCGGGCAGCGCACCGCGCCGCTGGATGCGGGCCAGACCATGGCCGACATGGCGGCGCAGCTGGTGCCGCAGATGGTCGGCCCGGGTTCGCTGCCCGAGGGGGTGCGTCTGGCCGAGCACTGCATGGGCGGCGTGCCTGCCGCCACCTACCGGCGTGCGCTGGAGTGCCTGGTCAGCTTCGATCGGCAGGCCGATCTGGCCCACATCCGCGTGCCCACGCTGCTGGTCGGCGGCGAGTTCGACCGCGTGGCGGCACCTTCGGTCATGAAGCGCATGGCGGCCGAGATCCCGCTGGGCCGCTACGTGGAAATGCCGGGCATCGGTCACCTCATGAACCTGGAGGCTCCCGATGAATTCGACCGGCTGCTGCTGGACTTCCTGCGGGAGCCGCCACCAAGGCCAGCCATCGACCTTCACTGACCCCGAACACCAAAGAACACCCGAGGAGACACCGCATGACCACCCGTCCCGTCAACCCGCTCACCGGCCTGGACTTCACCCCCGCCGTCGGTGACATGGCGTTCACGCCGCTGCAGCGGCAGCTGCTGGCCAAGGCGCATGCGCTGGGCCGCGACCGGTTCGCGCCGCGCGCGGCCCAATGGGACCGTGAGGCCAGCTTTCCGTTCGCCAACTACAACGACCTGCGCGAGGCCGGCTTCCTCAAACTGTGTGTGCCCGCCGAACACGGCGGCCTCGGCGCCGATTTCCCCACCTACATGATGGTGGCGGCCGAGATCGGCCGTTTCTGTGGCGCCACCGCGCTGACCTGGAACATGCACATCTGCAGCACCATGTGGACCGGCGTACTGGCCGACGGCATTCCCATGGACGAGACCCAGCGCGCCGAGCACGCCGCGCGCCGGCAGCTGCATTTCCGTCGCATTGTGCAGGAGGGTGCGCTGTATGCGCAGCCCTTCTCCGAAGGCACGGCGGCGGCGGCCGGTCGCGCGCCCTTCGGCACCACGGCCCGCAAGGTCGACGGGGGCTGGCTGATCAATGGCCGCAAGATCTGGGCGAGCCTGTCGGGCGCGGCCGACTACTACGGGGTGCTCTGTACCGAAGAGGTGGAGGGCAAGGACCCCGATCCACGCGACACCCTGTACATCAGCGTGCCGGCCACGTCCGAGGGATTTTCGATCAGCGGTGAATGGGATCCGCTGGGCATGCGCGGCACGGTCAGCCGGAACCTGGCCTTCAAGGATGTGTTCGTCAGCGACGACGAACAGCTCATGCCGCGCGGCATCTACTTCAAGGGTGCGCAGACCTGGCCGGCCATGTTCTTCACGCTCTCGCCTACCTACCTGGGTGTGGCCAATGCCGCCTACGACTTCACCGTGCAGTACCTGCGTGGCGAGGTGCCGGGCGAACCGCCGGTCAAGCGCCGCCAGTTCGCCACCAAGCAGATCGCGGTGGCCCAGATGCGCATACAGCTCGAAGCGATGAAGAGCCTGTTCACGCGAGCCATCACCGAGGCCCGGCCCAACCCGTCCAAGGACGAGCGCATGCGGCTGTACGCCGCGCACTACAGCATCATGGAAGGCGCCAATGACATCGCTCGCCTGGCCATCCGCACCTGTGGCGGACAAAGCATGCTCAAGCACCTGCCTCTGGAGCGCCTGTACCGCGACAGCCGCTGCGGAGCGCTGATGCTGCCCTGGACGGCCGAGCTGGTGATGGACCGCATGGGGCGTGAAACCCTCTACGAAACGGGCGAGAAAGACATCTGACCGGGACGGGTCTTCCTACAATGGCGGGATGAAGTTCCCGTCCGCCTTTGCGGGGCTGGCTGCGGTGTGCCTTGCGATGAGCCCGTCAGCGCACGCCAACATCCCGGCGTCCACCCCGCAGACCGATCCCTGTGTGGAGTTCGTCGCCCGGCTGCCCAATGTGCGAGCGCCGCTGTGCGCCCAGGCCGAGCTGGAACCCACGCCAGGTCGCAGTGTGCAGGGCCGAACCATCTACTCGCGCGACGTGGTGGCGGCCGAGCCCCGGGTGCGTGTGCTCGTGGTGGCGGGCATGCACGGAGATGAACTCTCCTCGTCCGCGGTGGCCCTGCACTGGATCCAGCGGGCGCTGGAGATCCCGGCCGATGCGCACTGGCGCTTCATCCCGGCGCTCAACCCGGACGGCCTGATGATGCGTCCGGCCAAACGGGTCAACGCGAGGGGGGTGGACCTCAACCGCAACTTCCCCACACCCAACTGGGCGCGCGACGCCAAGGTCTACTGGGAAAAGCGCACCCGCAAGGATCCGCGCCGCTGGCCCGGGCCGCACCCGCTGTCCGAGCCCGAGTCGAAGTACTTCCACGACGAGATGGAGCGCTTCCAGCCCGACCTCATCGTCAGCATCCACGCTCCCTACGGCGTGCTGGATTTCGACGGACCGGTCACGCCCCCGCAGCGCCTGGGCCGGCTGTACCTGGATCAGGTGGGTATTTTTCCGGGCAGCCTGGGCAACTACGGCGGCGTGCACAAGGGCATGCCGGTGGTGACCATCGAACTGCCCAGCGCCATCCGCACGCCGCTGGACGCCGAGATGCGCCAGATGTGGCTGGACCTGCTGCGCTGGATGGGTGAGCGCGTGGTGCCGCCCAGCCAGGCCGAGCCCGTGATGCCTGTTCGGACCGGGCCGCGCAAGACCAGTTAGTGGACCTGGTGGTCCGGCCCCGTGCTCAGGCGCGGGCCGGTGTGCGCAGTCCTGTGCCCGCGTGGCCCTTGGCCGATCGGGGATCGATCCCGCAGAAGCCGAAGTTCATCGCCGGCACTTCGCCGTTGATCAGCTCGGCCATGGCCTTGCCCGATCCGGCGCCGTGGGTCCAGCCCAGCGTGCCGTGTCCGGCGTTGATCCACAGCTTGCCGACCTTGGTGCGGCCGATCAGCGGGATGTTGGTGGGCGTGGCTGGGCGCAGGCCGCACCAGAACTGCGGGTCACCGCCCTGTTCGGGGGTGCGGGTGTCGCAGACGCCCGGGAACACCTGCTCGATGCGCTTGACCAGCATCTGTGCCCGGGTGCGGGCCAGCGGCGTGTCCAGGGACAGGTCAAAGCCGCCGAGCTCGATGGTGCCCGCCACGCGCAACTGGTCGCCCAGGCGCGAGATGGCGACCTTGAGCTGGTCGTCGAGCATGCTCACCTGGGGGGCCAGCTCGGGCTTGAGGATCTTCAGCGTGGCGCTGTAACCCTTGCCCGGGTAGATGGGCACCGACACACCGACCTGGCGCATCAGCGCCGTCGTGTACGAGCCGGCCGCCACCACATAGGCGTCGGCCTGCAGGCGCCGCTGCTGGCCGGTCTGGCGGTCGCGCACCAGCACACCGCTGATGTCGGCGCCGCTGCGCTCCAGTCGCTCGATGTCATGACCCATCAGGGACTGCATGCCCCGGGCCTCGCAACGGCGTGCCAGCTCCTGGGTGAACACGCGGCAGTCGCCCGATTCGTCGCTTTCGGTGTAGGTGCCACCCACGATGCGGTCACCGAACTGGCGCAGGGCCGGCTCGATGCGCAGCAGTTCTTCGCGATCCACCACGCGGCGGTTGACGCCGTGGCGGCGCATCAGCTCGGCCGCCGCGCCCGCATCCGCGAACGACTTCTCGTCGGTGTAGTAGTGGGCGATGCCCTTGGTCAGGCGGTGGTACTGCAGACCGGTCTCGGCCACCACCTCCTTGAGGGCCGCGTGGCTGTAGCTGCCCAGGGCCACCAGCTGCGCCACGTTGCGCTCGAAGGCGGCGTCGTTGCACTGCGCCAGAAACTGCAGACCCCAGACCCACTGGGCCGGGTCGAGCTGCGGGCGGAATTTGAGCGGGCCTTCGGGGTCGAACAGCCACTTGAGCGCTTTCAGCGGGGCCTCGCGGTTGGCCCAGGGTTCGCAATAGCTCACCGAAATTTGCGCTGCGTTGCCAAAGCTGGTTTCCAGCGCCGCGTCGTCCTGGCGGTCGACCAGCGTCACCTCATGACCACGCTGCAGCAGTTGCCAGGCCGTGTTCACGCCAATCACACCCGCACCCAAGATCACCACACGCATGTTCCGCTCCTGCGACGACAGACAAGAAAAATCCCGTGGAGCGGAGTATGGAAAAAACCCGGCAATCAGTGAAGTGAAATTAAACTAAAATCAGATTCATCAGAATCACTAATAAAAGAGATGAGCACCTTTGACCCTGATGCCCTCGAATGCCTGGCCGCCATCATCGAAGAAGGCGGCTTCGAGCGGGCGGCCCAGCGCCTGTCGATCACGCAGTCGGCGGTGTCACAGCGCCTGCGGGCGCTGGAGGCGCAGGTGGGTACGGTGCTGATCGTGCGCAGCCGTCCCCTCAAGCCCACGCAGGCCGGGCAGCTCATGCTCAAGCATGCGAAGATGATGCGCCTGCTGCGGGCCGACCTGGAGCGCGACCTGCGGGAGCTGGCGCCCAGTTCCACCGGCGGGGGGCGGGAAGAAGAGCGCATTTCGGTGGCCATCAACGCCGACAGCATCGCCACCTGGGCATTGCCGGCGCTCAATCCCCTGGCGCAGGGGGGGTTGCCCATCGAGATCATTGCCGACGACCAGGAGTTCACCCACGAGTGGTTGCGCGAAGGGCAGGTGCTCGGCTGCGTGACCTCGCTCGGCCAGGCGCTGCGGGGCTGCCGCATGGAGCCGCTGGGCACCATGGACTACGTGGCGGTGGCCTCGGCCGCCTATGCCGCCGAGCATTGTCCCAAAGGCCTCAATGCCCACAACTTCCACCGGATGCCTTTCGTGGCCTTCAACCGCAAGGACCATCTGCAGCACGAGTTCGTGGCCCGCGCCTTCGGGCTCTCGCGCGTCATGCTCAAGCAGCTGTTCGTGCCGTCCAGCGAGGGCCAGATCCGCGCTGTGCGCGCCGGCTGGGGCGCCAGCGTGGTGCCCGAGCTGGGCGTGCGCGAACTGATCGCCAGCGGCGAGCTGGTCAACCTGGCTCCGCGCCACCGGCTGGGGGTCGCGCTCTACTGGCACTGCTGGAACCTGAGTTCCGATGTGCTGGAAGCCCTGACCACGGCGCTGCGCGAGGCGGCTGGTCACAGTTTGCAGCCGGTCAGGGCGTGAAAATGCCCCCGGGCGGGGGCTTCGAAACTTGAAGAAGTTCGCTAGGGTTTACTTGGGGATCACCACGCTGTCGATCACGTGGATCACGCCGTTGTCGGCCACGATGTCGGTCTTGACCACGTTGGCGGCATCCACCTTGACGCCCCCGGTGGTGCTCACGGTCAGTTCGCTGCCCTGCACGGTCTTGACCTTGCCGGCCTTGACGTCGGCGGCCATCACCTTGCCCGGGACCACGTGGTAGGTCAGCACGGCGGTCAGCTTGGCCTTGTCGGCCAGCAGGGCGTCCAGGTCGGCCTTGGGTACCTTGGCAAAGGCGGCGTCGGTGGGCGCGAACACCGTGAAGGGGCCCTTGCCCTTGAGTGTGTCGACCAGGCCGGCGGCCTGCAGCGCGGTGGCCAGGGTCTTGAAGTTGCCGGCCGCCACCGCCGTGTCGACGATGTCCTTGGCATGGGCAGCGCTCAGGGCGCCGAACGCGATGAGGGAGGCGATGAGGGTCTTTTTCATGATGATGCCTGTGCTTGAAGGGTTGGAGGGAAAACAGAGGGGCCGCTGCGCACTCAGGCCGGCGGCAGGATGACCTTGTCGATGGCGTGGATCACGCCATTGCTGGCCATCACGTCGGTGACCAGAAGGCGGGCGGTGCGACCGCGCGCATCGGTGATGCCCAGGTCGGCGCCGACGGTGAAGCTGGCGCCCTGCACCGTGGTCACGGTCGCGGGCTTGGGCAGCGCCACCACGTCGGCGGCCAGCACCTTGCCGGCCAGCACGTGGTAGGTCAGGACGGCCGTCAGCAAGGCCTTGTTGGCCAGCAGGGCTTCCTTGGTGGTGCCCAGTTCGGCCAGGAGCGCTGCGAAGGCGTCGTTGGTGGGGGCGAACACCGTGAACGGACCTGCGCTGTTGAGGGTGTCCACCAGTCCGGCCGCGGCCACCGCCTCGACCAGGATGCTGAAACGGGAATCGTCGGAGGCGACCTGCACGATCGTGCCGGGCCCGTGATCCTCATCGTCGTCGCTGCAACCGGCCATGGCCAGTGCGGCCAGTCCTGCCGAGCCCAGCAACAGGCTGCGTCTTGCAATCTTCATGGGAAGTCCTTTGCGAAAAGTGAAAAGGATGAAACAACCAGATCGGAAGACAGCCGTCCTGCGAGGCGACCGGGTGGGGCAGGGCCCTCTGGTCAGTCACAAGCATTCTGTCCGGTTAAATATTATTCTTAAAAGGCCAAATCGCGACTGAACAGTATGTAACACGACCTTTCGGTGGGGTTATCAACCTGGTCGTTGGTTTCCGGCACAATGCGAGTCTGGAGAATCACAAGCCATGGTCAGTACCACCACCGCCGCCCCTGTTCCTGCCGTGCCGCCCAAGCGCAGCTTCCGCGAGAAGATGCACCTGGCCCGGGAAGACGCGATCATTTCGGCCGTCAACCGGCTCCTGGCCGAGAAGGGCTTTGAATCGATGACGGTGGACGAGGTGGCCGCAGAAGTGGGCATCGCCAAGGCCAGCCTCTACAAACACTTTCCCAGCAAGGAAGACCTGGCCGCCGCGGCCATGGTGCGGGTCATGGACCGGGCCCGCGCCTTTCTGGACAGCCTGGACGTCACCCGTGCCCCGCTGGACCTGCTGCGCGAAGTGGCCCGATGGACCATGTCGGTACAGCTGGCGGGTGAAATGCCCTCGTTGCCCAGCGAGAACTCCACCTTGCGTGCGGCCCTGACCACCAACAAGGCCTATGTCGACGGTCTCATGGACGTGAGTGACCGGCTGGGCGAGTGGATCACCCAGGCCCAGGCGCAGGGCGGCATCAACCCGGCCTTGCCGCCGATCGCGGTGCTGTACACGCTCTATGCCCGAGCCTGTGACCCGGTGCTGGGCTTCCTCAAGGGCACCGGACAGTTCAATGACGAGCAGATCATCGACATGGTGCTGAGCACCTGCTTCGACGGCCTGTGCACCCGCTGACCTTGTCTGCCGAGATCCAAAGACAAAGGGCCGCGGATGCGGCCCTTTGTCTTTGGCGGGGAATGCCGGGAAGGTGGCGGAATCAGCGCACCAGCAGCACCGGCACCTTGCAATGGGCCAGCACCTGGGTGGCCACCGAGCCCATCACCAGATTGCCCAGGGCGCTGTGTCCGTGGGAGCCCATCATCACCAGGTCGTAGCCACCGGCATTGGCCTGCTTGGCGATCAGCTCGCCGGGGCCACCGGTCTTGTGAACCACCTTGGCCTCGATGCCATGGCGCTTGAGGAACTTGACCACCGGTGCGGTCACCTTCTCGGCTTCCTCGGCGTAGTAGGCATTGGCCACGTCAGCGCCCACGGCCGCACGGGCCCGCGGAGGCAGCGGCGTCTGCACGGTGAACAGGGTGAACTCGTTGTCGGCGTGAAAGACCTCCAGGTGGGTGGTCAGGTAGGCCAGCATCTTCTTGGTGTACGAGCTGCCGTCCACTGCGAGCAGAATCTTCATGGTGTATCTCCTGAGGGGTGGTCCAACCTTGCAGTGTACGCCCTGTCCACGGCTGCCTGGCTGCGGTTTTCCACATCGATCGTCAGCGTGGGCCTGAAGGTGGCCTGCTCGCCCTTGTCCGCGTAGCCCAGCGGATTGGCCACGATGCGGCAGCGACCGACCTGCAGATCCTGTGCACAGTGCAGATGGCCGTGCAGCCAGAGGTCAGCATGGGCCAGCAACTCGTCCAGCGCATTGCAGAAGCCGGCCGTGCCCGGCGTGAGTCCGTAGCGGGGGTCGGCACTGTGCAGGGTGGGCGCAAAGTGCGTGATCGCTACCGTCGGCCCGTCGAAAGGCTGCTGCAGCGCCCCACGCAGCCAGTCCTGACACGCAAGCCCCAGATCCCGCATCGCCTCGGCATCGAACAACCGGCCCAGCCGTCGACCGTCCATCTTGCGCAGGTAGAAGTTGGCGGCACGGTAGGCCTTCTCGCGCTGGCGCAGGCGGTGGGTCAGGGGATCGGTGTCGCGTGCATTGGCATGGACCACCAACGCGTCGTAGTCGCTCCACAAGGTGGTCCCGACAAAGCGGATCCCGTCGATCACGGCGCACTCGCGTTCGAGCCAGCGAATGCCCAGACGCTCGCAGGTCTGGCGCAGGGCCGCATGCCCCGCATCCAGATCGATGGCGTCGTATTCGTGGTTGCCAGGCACATAGAGCACGGGCACCGGCCAGGCGCCGTAGGCCGCCAGGGGCGAGAAGCGCCGCAGGCCCCAGTCGGGCTCGGGCATGACCGAGCCATCGCGGCGCCGCTGGTAGGAGCCGATGTCGCCGGCCAGCACCAGCAGGTCCGCGTCCGGCGCGGGCTCGGGGCGGAAGTCCGGGTTGGCCTCAAGATGCAGGTCGCTGAGCAGTTGGATGCGCATGGGGCAATTGTCGATGCCTGGGTCAGCGGATCACCAGCACAGGCACATGGGAACGTGCCAGCACTTCCTGGGTCACCGACCCGAGCACCATGGAAGTCAGGGGTGAGTGGCCCCGGCAGCCCATGACGATCAGGTTGGCCTGCAGGTCCACCGCGGCGTCGATCAGCGTGACGGCGGGGGGGCCTCGCCGCATCAGCGTGCGGCAAGCGAAACCCTGGTTGAGCAGAAAGGCCGCCGGCGCGTCCAGCACATCGTCTTCGGGCGCCACCGGTGAACCGAACCCGGTGTCCGGCCGGGCGTGCAACAGCACGTAGTCGTGCTCGGGGCGGAACAGCAACTCGTTGGACGCGATGTAGGTGACCATCCGGTGGCTGTAGTGGCTGCCGTCGATGGCCAGAAGCAGGGTCATGATCATGGCGAGTCGAACCCCTGAGCCGATGCCCGGACGACGGCTTCCCTCAGCCAGCGGTGGGCGGGGTTGTGCATGGCCTGCCGGTGCCACAGGGAATCGACGTGCACCGCCGGTACGGACAGAGGCAGCTCCGAGATGGCCAGTTCGTGCTCCATGCCGGTGGCGCCCACGAAGTGCCGGGGCAGCACGGTCAGCAGGTCGGTGGTCGACACCACCCGCCCGGCCGTGAAGAACTGGTTGACGGTCAGCACCACCCGCCGCTGGCGGGAGAGGGCCGCCAGCGCCTCGTCGACAAAGCCGAAGGGTCGCCCCGAGAAGCTCACCAGCATGTGCCGCGCGGCGCAGTAGCTGTCCAGGTCCAGCGGCCGGCCCGCCAGCGGGTGGCCGCGCCGCATCACCACCACGTACTCGCCGTCGTACAGGCGCTGGAAGTGAAAGCGCGGGCTGGTCTCCTGCAGATGCACAGCCGTCAGTTCGGCCACCACACCCGGAAAATGGCCGATGGCCAGATCGGCGCTCCCCGATTCCAGCAGGTCGCGCGGGTCCCGTGTGGTCAGGGGCAGCACGCGCAGGTTCACGCCCGGCGCCTCGTGCTCGAAGATGTGGACCAGCCCCGGCACGATCTTGGCAGCGGTGGCGTCGGCCATGGCGACGATGAAGGCGTTGTGCGCCTGGGCCGGATCGAAGCCACCGGGCGCCAGGGTCTCGCGCAGTTGCTGCAGGGCATCGCGCACCTTGGGCCAGATGGCCAGGGCCAGCGGGGTGGGCTCCACCCCGTAGCCGCTACGCCGCACCAGGTCGTCGCCCAGCGCCTCGCGCAGGCGACGCAGCGCATTGCTGACCGCCGGCTGCGTCATGGCCAGGTTGTTGGCCGCGCGCGTGAGGTTGCGCTCGGCCATAACCTCGTCGAACACGCGCAGCAGGTTCAGGTCCAGGGTGTAGAAGTTGCGGAGATTCATGTTGTTTGTGAATGAATTCCATCATAAAAATAAATTGGCGTGACATCAGGGCTTACCCTAATATCCAGTTGTCCACAAGACTTTTCCTTTCCGAAGGAGTCCGCCATGAGCACCATCTTCACACCTTCTCCCCGTTCCCTCGGTCTGGGCAGCGCCGCTGCCGAGGCTGGCACCTACCGTCCCCGCCGCAGCCTGGACGGCGCACGCAGCCTGGCCAC
Source organism: Hydrogenophaga sp. (assembly GCA_021166755.1). GTDB lineage: Bacteria > Pseudomonadota > Gammaproteobacteria > Burkholderiales > Burkholderiaceae_C > Hydrogenophaga > Hydrogenophaga bisanensis. The sequence continues at coordinate 18,075 of JAJPEW010000102.1, forward strand.
CATGCTGCTGGCCGCTGTCGTGGCGGCACTGGTCGTGATCGCTGACCGCCTGATCAGCACCTGGGCCGATGGCCACCTGCTGCTGGCCTGGGTCATCCTCTGGGCGGTGGTGTTTGCCGGCACCGCGCTGTTCGCCGGTACCGCCCGCCAGCTGGCCAGCCGCGCCGTGATGGCGCTGGATGGCTGGTCCAAGTCCGTGGCCGACAAGCGGGCCGAGGCCCGTCTCTGGGAGATTGCCAAGGCCGATCCGCGCATGATGTCCGAGCTGGTGCATGCCCGCCAGCGCGACGATGGCAATTTCGATGACGCCCTGGCCCCCATGGGCCTGCAGGTGAAGGCCACCCAGCCGGTTACCAAAGGCTGGGACGCCTACATCGAGCAGATGGCTCGCAGCCGCACCCGCAACATGCACCTGTACTACATCTGAGTGCCAGGCGCCCACGCGCCTGCCCAGCAAAAAAGCCACCGGGTTCCGGTGGCTTTTTTTTCACCCGGGATCGATCACCCGGGGGCAGTCAGGGGCTGGCAGGTCGTGCCGTGCCCCTTCATTTCATCAGGCCAGCTCGGCCAGGCGCTTTTCCAGCGATGCCTTGGTCTGCAGCAGCTGCGGCGGCAGGTGGTAGGCCAGCTGCTCGAAGTGCGTGCCGTGCAGCTTGAGCTCTTCCTGCCACGCGGCCTTGTCGATGCTGGTGACCGTGTTGAACTGCTCGGCGCTGAACTCCAGTCCGGTCCAGTTGATCTCGCCGTAGGTGGGTGCCACGCCGAACAGGGTTTCCTGGCCCTGGGTCTGGCCTTCGATGCGGTCGATCATCCACTTGAGCACGCGCATGTTCTCGCCAAAGCCGGGCCAGACGAACTTGCCCTCGGCGTTCTTGCGGAACCAGTTGACGCAGAAGATCGGGGGCAGGGTGTGGCCCATCTCTTCGAGCTTGTGCTCCATGTCCAGCCAGTGCTGGAAGTAGTCGCTCATGTTGTAGCCGCAGAAGGGCAGCATGGCGAACGGGTCGCGGCGCACGACGCCCTGAGCGCCAAAGGCGGCAGCGGTGGTTTCCGAACCCATGGTGGCGGCCATGTAGACGCCTTCGGTCCAGTCGCGGGCCTGGGTCACCAGCGGCACCGTGGTGCTGCGGCGGCCGCCGAAGATGAACGCGTCGATGGCCACGCCGTTCGCGTCGTCCCACTGGGCGTCCAGCGCCGGGTTGTTGGTGGCGGCCACGGTGAAGCGGGCGTTCGGGTGGGCGGCCTTGGCACCGGTCTCCTTGGCGATCTCGGGCGTCCAGTCCTTGCCCTGCCAGTCGATCAGGTGGGCCGGCTTGCTGCCGGTGTCCTGCTCCATGCCTTCCCACCACACGTCGCCGTCGTCGGTCAGCGCCACGTTGGTGAAGATGACGTTCTTGTCCAGGCTGGCCATGCAGTTGGGGTTGGACAGCGTGTTGGTGCCCGGGGCCACACCAAAGTAGCCCGCTTCGGGGTTGATGGCGTAGAGCTTGCCGTCGGCGTGGGGTTTGATCCAGGCGATGTCGTCACCGATGGTGGTGACCTTCCAGCCCTCGAAGCCCTTGGGCGGCACCAGCATGGAGAAGTTGGTCTTGCCGCAGGCGCTGGGGAAGGCGGCGGCGACGTGGTACTTCTTGCCCTGGGGGTTGGTCACGCCCAGGATCAGCATGTGCTCGGCCAGCCAGCCCTGATCGCGGCCCATGGTGGAGGCGATGCGCAGCGCGAAGCACTTCTTGCCCAGCAGGGCGTTGCCGCCGTAACCCGAGCCGTAGGACCAGATCTCGCGCGTCTCGGGGAAATGCACGATGTACTTGGTCGTCGGGTTGCAGGGCCAGGAGGTCTTGTCTTTCTCGCCGGCGGCCAGGGGGGCGCCCACGGTGTGCATGCAGGGAACGAAATCGCCTTCGGTGCCCAGCACGTCATACACGGCCTTGCCCATGCGGGTCATGAGCTTCTGGTTGACGGCCACATAGGCGCTGTCGGTCAGCTCGATACCGATGTGGGCGATGTGCGAGCCCAGCGGGCCCATGCTGAAGGGCACCACGTACATGGTGCGGCCCTTCATGCAGCCGTCGAACAGCGGGTTGAGGGTGGCGCGCATCTCGGCCGGGGCCATCCAGTTGTTGGTCGGGCCGGCGTCTTCCTTCTTCTCGGAGCAGATGAAGGTGCGGTCTTCCACGCGGGCCACGTCGGACGGATCGGTCCAGGCCAGGTAGCTGCCCGGGCGTTTGGCGGGGTTGAGCTTGCGGAAGGTGCCGGCGTCGACCAGCTCCTGGCACAGGCGGTCGTACTCTTCCTGGCTGCCATCGCACCAGTAGACGTTGTCGGGCTTGCACAGCGCGACCATGTCGGCCACCCAGGCCACCAGCTTGGCGTGTTTCACATAGGCGGGGACGTTGAGGTTCAGGCCCTGCATCACGGGAGAGTTCATCGGAAAGACTCCAGAGGTTTGAAAACGGCGGGCACAGAAGACACCGAAAGCCGCCTCCACGGTGCGGTGGGAAGGCGGCTTCTTGGGGTCCCCTGGCTGAATCGGGGCGGTCGGCGCTCGGGGCTGCCACGCGTTTGGCGGATGCAGCGCGACAGGTCAAAGACGGGCGGGTACTGCCCGGCTGTCGATCCTCGTGTCGGCCATACCGCAATTTTAAGAAAGCACCGGGTCAGTTACCGGCAAGTTACATGCAAAACCCGCATAACCGGATGCGGTATGAGACTGTCTGGACAAACAGTGCGCGTCAAAACAAAAGGGCCGGTTGCGTGCGCAACCGGCCCTTTGAGGCGACGTTTTCCGCGGATC
>JAJPEW010000133.1 GCA_021166755.1 Hydrogenophaga sp.
GCCATCGAGCCAGCCTGAAGACCTGCGTCTTGACCACGTCCTTGATGACCGCAAAACCACCCGCCATGTCGCCATACAGCGTGCAGTACCCGGTAGCCATCTCGCTCTTGTTGCCGGTGGTCAGCACGATGGAGCCGAACTTGTTGGACAGGGCCATCAGCAGGGTGCCGCGGATGCGGGCCTGCAGGTTTTCTTCGGTCGTGTCCTCGGCGCGGCCTTCGAACAGCGGGGCCAGCGAGCCCTTGAAAGCCTCGAATTCGGAAGCGATCGCAATCTCGTCGTAGCGCACACCCAGCCGGGCGGCCATGTCTCGCGCGTCGATCCAGGAGATGTCTGCCGTGTAAGGCGAAGGCATCATCACGGCCCGCACACGGTCCTTGCCCAATGCATCCACCGCGATGGCGAGCACGAGCGCCGAATCAATACCTCCCGACAAGCCCAGCACGGCCGACGGAAAGCCGTTCTTGCCGACGTAGTCGCGCACGCCAAGCACCAGGGCGTGCCAGAGATCGGCCTCGGCACTGTGGGGACGATCCGTGTCGGCCACAGGCAGCCATGAGTGCCCGCGACTCTCGAATCGGATGGGAAAGAGCGTCTCCTCAAAACTGATCGCACGCCCGGCCAGCTGACCCGAAGCGTCCAGCACGAAGCTGCGCCCCTCGAACACGATCTCATCCTGTCCGCCGACCAGGTGGGCATACACCAGCGGCAGGCCGACCGCCTGGACACGCTCGCGCATCGTGCTTTCGCGCTCCTGACCCTTGCCCGCATGAAAGGGCGAAGCGTTGATGACCGCCAGCATCTGTGCTCCGGCGGCCTTGGCTTCTCGCGCGGGACGGTCGAACCAAGCATCCTCGCAGATCAGCAACCCGACCTTGACCGTCTGACCCCCTGCGTCCTGCAGCTCGAAAACACAGGGCTTGTCGCCTGGCGCAAAGTACCGGCGCTCATCGAACACCTGGTAGTTGGGGAGTTCCCGCTTGGCGTAGGTGTGAACAATGCGGCCGTCGCGGATGACACTGGCGGCATTGAACAGGTCAGGAACGGTGACACTTCGCTCTCGCCGACTGGCCTGACTGCCATCGGTCAAACGGGCCGGATGCCCCACCACCAGCGTGAGTCCGGCAAGCCCCTCGCTCGCACGGACAATCTCGTTAAGGGCATCATCACAGGCGTCGATGAAAGCGGGCCGCAAGAAAAGGTCTTCGGCCGCATACCCGCACAACGCGAGTTCAGGGGTCAGAAGCAGTTGGGCACCACCGGCGAGCGCCTGCTGCGCAGCCTCGATGATGCGGCGGGCATTGCCCGCAAGATCGCCCACGACAAAGTTGAGCTGGGCCACACAGATCTGGAGAGTCATGGAATCGTTCAAGCAGTCCTCCGGGGATTATGTCACCCGGGTCCTGAGCTCGCCCGCGGACGTGCCTCCGTCCGACTGGGATCGATTGCTGTCGCTTTCAGATCACCCCAGTCCCTTCATGCAACACGCGTACCTCTCGGGCATGGACGCGAGCGGCTGTGCCCGTCCAGAGACTGGCTGGACTGCGCAATGGCTGACGCTGTGGAGGCACGATCGACTGGCGGCAGCCTGCCCCCTGTACCTCAAGGACCACTCCTACGGCGAGTACGTGTTCGACTGGGCCTGGGCCAGGGCCTATGCCGATCATGGGCTGGACTATTTTCCCAAGGCACTGGTGGCGGTACCCTTCACCCCGGTACCCGGCAGTCGCCTGCTGGCGGTTGACCAGGGCACCCGCAAGGCCCTCGTCCATGCGCTGATAGAGCATGTCCGAAACCTGGGCCTGTCATCGCTGCACCTGCTGTTCGGTTCCGAGGACGACATCCGGGCCTGCGTGGATGCCGGCATGATGGTGCGCCAGACCGTGCAGTTCCACTGGCAGGACCACCCACCGGGCGGCGAGCGATGGAACGGCTTCGACGAATTTCTGGGCAGCCTCACCCAGGAGAAACGCAAAAAGATCCGACAGGAACGGCGAAAGGTCAGCGATGCAGGCGTGACGCTTCGGTGCGTCGAAGGGCCGAACCTGAGCGACAGCGACTGGGATTTCTTTCAGCGCTGCTACCAGCGCACCTACGCTGAACATGGCAACCCTCCCTACCTGAATGCGGCCTTCTTCGACCATGTGCGCCGGACCATGCCACAGAACTGGTTGCTGTTCATCGCCGAGCGCGAGGGACGTGCGCTGGCATCGAGCTTGATCGCCCTCAACCCGCAACACCGCGTTGCCTTCGGCCGCTACTGGGGAGCACTCGAACGAGTCGACTGCCTGCATTTCGAGTGCTGCTACTACGCTCCCATCGAATGGTGCATCCGCCATGGCTACCATCGCTTCGAAGGCGGTGCGCAAGGCGAGCACAAGATGTCCAGGGCCCTGCTGCCGGTGGTGACCCGAAGTGCTCACTGGCTGCGGCACCCGGCATTCGCCGATGCGGTACAACATTACCTGGCTCGTGAAGGCGCCGGAATGGAGGCCTATCTGGCCCATCTCGCGCACCGCAGTCCGCTGAAGAAACCCGGTCAAGGCGCGATCGACGAAAATTCGGACGCCTGAGTGCTCAGGAGCCCACATGGACGTGGCGACTGCGCGACATTTGATGTATCAATTGGTGAGATCTGCTGCTCCTCCCGCCATGGACGAAACCGACGCTTTTTTTACGCGAACCGTGATCGGTCCGCCACTTTCCGTGGTGCTGGGCCGGCGTCAGCGTCGCATCAGATCCCGCACCGGTGGTCTCGATGTGGATCTCGGAGGACCGGGACAGCGACTGGATCAGCTATGGCGGGACTGGCTGATCACCAGCCACCAGGATGACCCTGCAGGTCTTCCCAGAAGGCGCCCTGGCCGCCTGCGCCGCTGGCTGGAAAGACACGCCTTGGCGGTGGCACTGGCAGGTGTTCTCTCGCTGGTGACTGGCCTGGCCTTGATCGGAATCAGCACATGGAAATGAAGCCGCAGCAGGATACACTGACCATCGACCCGATCGCCATGAACGTGGTCAACCGGATCGCCTCGGGCTCCCGGCTGGATGGCAGTTTGCGTTATCAGGGCGGCCTGCTGGTGCAGGGTGAAACAGGCGGGAGCCTGCACGTGCAAGGGCGCCTGATTGTCTGGCGGGGTGGTGTCGTTCGGGGTCGCGTCCGGGTCGATGGTGATTGCTATGTGTTCGGCCAGATCGGAGAGGCTGGCGGCCAGCCGGAGGATACCGACCTCGAATGCCATGGCACCATCTTTGTGGCACACACCGGCGTCTCCACCGGCACACTGAGGGCCCGTCGTCTGCAACTTTACGAGGGCGCCGACCTCCAGGGGCCGTTTCGCACGCTGAAGTTTGCAGGTACGCTTCCCGTGCTGCACACGGTGCAGCCGGATCGCCCCGCGAGTGCGCCTGGACATCGCCCATGAAAGCCCGTCGCTACATTCGCCCCGACACGAGTACCCC
>JAJPEW010000141.1 GCA_021166755.1 Hydrogenophaga sp.
CACGGCGCGTTCTTCTTGGCGTTCTCGAACATGTCCCGCACGCGGGCTGCGCCCACACCGACGAACATTTCGACGAAGTCGGAACCCGAGATGCTGAAGAAGGGTACCTTGGCTTCACCGGCGATGGACTTGGCCAGCAGGGTCTTGCCGGTACCCGGAGGGCCGACCAGCAACAGGCCACGGGGGATACGGCCACCGAGCTTCTGGAACTTTTGCGGATCCTTGAGGAAGTCAACGACCTCCTTGACCTCTTCCTTGGCTTCGTCGCACCCGGCCACATCGGCAAAGGTGACGGTGTTGTTGTTCTCGTCCAGCATGCGTGCCTTGCTCTTGCCGAAGCTGAAGGCACCGCCCTTGCCGCCGCCCTGCATCTGGCGCATGAAGTAGATCCACACACCAATCAGCAGCAGCATGGGACCCCAGCTGACCAACAGGGTCATGAGCAGTGAGCCCTCTTCGCGAGGACGAACATCGAACTTGACGTTGTTGTTGATCAGGTCACCCACCAGACCGCGGTCCAGATAGGTGGCGGTGGTGCGGATGCGGCGGTCGTCCTGGGTGAGCGCCACGATCTCGGTGCCACTCGCCCCCTCCTGAATCGTCGCACTCTTGATCTGCTGGGCCTTGACCTGGTCCAGAAAGTCGGAGTAGCCCACATAGCCCGCGCCAGCCGTTCCACGACCGTCGAACTGCTTGAATACGGTGAACAGCACCATGGCGATGACCATCCACACGGCAATTTTCGAGAACCACTGGTTGTTCAAGTACGGCTCCTGGCGGGAACAAAGACTGAATTCGTCATATTGAACCCATTTTAGGTGTTTCAAGCCCCCATGCTCTTGACAAATGACGAGGCAATGTCAATCGTAGGGTTAGGAAATATCTTAAAAAGCCGCAATGGCACCGGTTTCAGCCCTTGGCGGCCTTCTTCAGACCCAGTCCGACCAGGAAGGTTTCCGACGACTTGACCCGGGATGACTTGGGCTTGATGACCTTGAGCACCTTGAAGGTCTGACGGAACAGCGCCACCAGTTCGTCATAAGCACCTCCGTGGAACACCTTGGCCACCAGGGCTCCCTCCGGACGCAGATGCCGGCTGGCGAAATCCACCGCCAGCTCGACCAGGTGGGCAATGCGCGCGGCATCGGCCGACTCGATCCCGGAGAGATTCGGCGCCATGTCGGAGACCACCAGGTCGACCTGCTGGTGCCCGAGGTCGGCCAGTTTCTGTTCCAGCTGCGCCAGGACGGCCTCTTCCCGGAAGTCCCCCTGGATGAAATGCACGTCTTCGACTGGATCCATGGGCAGGATGTCCAGCGCGATGATGCTGCCTTGAAGAGCCCCTGAGGCAGCACCGGAAGGACTGAGACGCCGGCGCAGGTACTGACTCCAGGCGCCGGGGGTGGATCCCAGATCGACCACGCACATGCCGGGGCGGATGAGGCCAAGGCTCTCGTCGATCTCCTTGAGCTTGTAGGCCGCCCGGGCTCGGAAGCCCTCTTTCTGTGCCAGCCGCACATAAGGATCGTTGACGTGTTGGTTCAGCCAGGCCTTGTTGACCTTCTTGCTCTGGGTGTTGACCTTGATGCCCATGGATGCGTGGTGCGAAGACGGCGCGGCGCAAACCGCAGGGTTAAACGATAATTGTCCCATGCCCCAGATACAACTTACCCCCGCCCAGCGCAAGGTTCACCGCGCCGATGCCCATCACCTCGACCCCGTGGTCATGATCGGATCCGATGGTCTGACCCCGGCCGTCCGCAAGGAAATCGACGCCGCACTGAAAGCGCATGGCCTGATCAAGGTCCGCGTACTCAGCGATGACCGCGAGGCCCGCGAGGGCATGCTGCAGTCGCTGGCCGACGAACTGGATGCGGCGCCCATTCAGCACATCGGCAAGCTGCTCGTGCTCTGGCGCCCGGTTCCTGAGAAGGCCAAAGCGATCGATGAGGACCGCAAGCCTGGCCCCAAGGAGGTCAAGGTCCTCAAGTTCAGCAAGCGCGGCGGGCAGAAGCCCGAAATCAAGGTGGTCAAGGTGTTGGGCAACCAGCGCCTGACGCCCGGCGGGCAGATCAAGCGGGCCAAGACCTTCAAAAAGAGCGTCAAGAAATCCGCAGCAGGTTGAACCCAACCGGCGGGCGTTGAAACTTTCATCGGCTCACCCCATCTGATCCCTCATGAACGCTGCCGCACCCACCGACACCCGCCTGATTGCCGACAACCCACTGCTGGACTTCCACGACCTGCCCCTGTTCGATGCCATCCGGCCCGAACATGTGGGGCCGGCCATCGACAGTCTTCTGAGCACAGCCGTCGATGCGCTGGAGACGGTGACACAAGCCGACTTTCCTGCGCGCTGGCAGGATCTGGCGCGGACGCTGGACACGGCCACCGACCGGCTGGGCCGAGCCTGGGGCGCAGTCAGCCACCTCAACAGCGTGGCTGACACGCCGGAGCTCAGGGCCGCCTACAACGAAGCACTGCCCAAGGTCACAGAATTCTGGACCCGGCTTGGAGCCGATGAACGCCTGTATGCCAAGTACAAGGCCCTTGAACCGGCTGAGCTGAATCCCGAGCAACTGCAGGCTCGCAAGAACGCGTTGCGTGGTTTCGTGCTTGGGGGAGCCGAGTTGCAGGGTGCCGCCAGAGAGCGCTTTGCGGCCATTCAGGAGCGGCAAGCCGAGCTGGCACAAAAATTCAGCGAGAACGCGCTGGACGCCACCGATGCCTTTGCCCTTTATGTGGCCGTCGATGAACTGGACGGTGTGCCCGAGGACGTGAAGGAAGCCACCGCCGCTGCCGCTGCTGCCGAAGGCAAGCCAGGCCACAAGCTGACGCTGAAGATGCCCTGCTATCTGCCGGTGATGCAGTTTGCCCACAGCAGTTCACTCCGTGAGCAGCTGTACCGAGCTTATGTGACGCGTGCCAGCGACCAAGCCTCTGGCGAGGCGGTGAAGTACGACAACACGGCCATCATGACCGAACTGCTGTCGTTGCGCGATGAAGAAGCCCGGCTCCTGGGCTTCCGTCACTATGCCGATGTCTCCCTGGTGGCCAAGATGGCCGAGTCACCTGAACAGGTCATCGCCTTCCTGCGCGATCTGGCCACCAAGGCCCGTCCGTTCGCCGAGCAGGATGTGGCCGACATGCGCGCGTTTGCGGCAGAACACCTGAACCTGAAAGACCCCCAGCCCTGGGACTGGCCCTATATCGGTGAGAAGCTCAAGGAAGCGCGCTACGCCTTCAGTGAGCAGGAAGTCAAGACCTATTTCACGGCCCCCAAGGTGCTGGCAGGTCTGTTCCAGATCGTCGAAACCCTGTTCGAAGTGGCGATCCGGCGCGATCAGGCGCCGACCTGGCATCCGTCTGTCGAGTTCTATCGCATTGAACGCAGCACCCCGGCAGGTGTCCAGTTGGTCGGCCAGTTCTATCTGGATCCTTCTGCGCGCACCGGCAAGCGAGGCGGCGCCTGGATGGATGACGTCCGTGCCCGATGGCTGCGACCGGACACCGGCCAACTGCAGACGCCCGTGGCGCACATGGTCTGCAACTTTGCCGAGGGTGTGAACGGCAAACCGCCGCTGCTCACCCACGACGACGTCATCACCCTCTTCCACGAGTTCGGGCACGGCCTTCACCACATGCTCACGCAGGTGAACGAGCGGGATGTATCCGGCATCAGCGGGGTCGAATGGGATGCGGTGGAGCTGCCCAGCCAGTTCATGGAGAACTTCTGCTGGGAGTGGGACGTCCTCAAGCACATGACCGCCCATGTGGACACCGGTGAACCGCTGCCTCGCGCCCTCTATGACAAGATGCTGGCGGCCAAAAACTTCCAAAGCGGGCTGCAGACGCTTCGTCAGGTCGAGTTCGCACTGTTCGACATGCTGCTGCACAGCCAGCCACAACCTCCATCGACAGGCGACGCCATTCTGACGCTGCTCCAGAACGTTCGCAGCGAAGTGGCGGTGCTGCAGCCGCCGGCCTACAGCCGCACAGCCAACACCTTCAGCCACATTTTCGCGGGAGGCTACTCTGCCGGCTACTACAGCTACAAATGGGCGGAAGTACTCTCGGCGGACGCCTATGCTGCCTTTGAGGAGGCCGCCAGCGCCAGTGGGCGGTCCACGCTGGACGTCGACACCGGCCGGCGCTATCGTCAAGCCATTCTGGAGGCTGGTGGCAGCCGTCCGGCCATGGAGTCGTTCAAGGCGTTTCGTGGTCGCGAGCCCAGCATTGATGCCCTGCTGCGTCATCAGGGCATGGCCTGACACACCACAAGATCCGAGATCAATAATGAGGAGGAATGCATGCGCCCTTTGATTGCCCTGTCCTTGCTGGGCCTGGTCCTGTCTGCACAAGCACAAGGTGTCTACCGGATTGTGGGCCCCGACGGCAAGGTGACTTTCTCTGACCAGCCGCCACCGGCCAACACCTCGGCGCAACCGGTCGGCTCGGCCACGAGGGGATCGGCTGCCAGTGCGAATGCGCAATTGCCTTTCGAACTGCGGCAAATCGTCAACCGCTTTCCCGTGACCCTGTACGCCGGGCCAGACTGTGCACCCTGCAACAGCGGCCGCAGTCTGCTGGAATCGCGTGGCATTCCATTCACCGAAAAGACGGTCACGACCGCCAACGACGCCGAAGCCCTCAAACGGCTGAGCGGCGACAGCAGCCTCCCGCTGCTGACGGTGGGTTCCCAGCAGATCAAAGGGTATTCGAGCACCGAATGGTCACGTTACCTGGACGTGGCGGGTTACCCGATGAAATCCGCTTTGCCGCCAGGGTACCGCCGTCCCGCCGCCTCTGCGCTGGTGGATGCCGTCGCGGCGCCGACGCCCTCTTCCCCGGCTGCGCCCGCCCAAGCGGCGTCGCCCGCAGAGGCTCCGGTGCCGGTCACGCCCCCCAGCAACAACCCCGCAGGCATCCGGTTCTGAGGGCTGTGGCAGTCGAAGGACTGCCACCTGCCGGCGAGCGGCCGACAGAACGCTCAGAAGCTCAAGGTGCGTACTCCAGCACTGGTGCCCAGCAGGCAGACATTGGCCTTCTGGTGGGCGAACACGCCGACGGTGACCACACCGGCCCACTGGTTCACCATGGTTTCAAAAGCCAAGGGATCATCGATGGACAGCCCTGTGACATCGATGATGTGCTGTCCGTTGTCGGTTACCAGTGGTTGCCCATCCTTGAGCCGGACCTGGGCCTTGCCACCGAGTGCGGCAAACTGCCTGGCCACTCTGGCCGTGGCCATGGGAATCACCTCGACCGGCAAGGGAAAGGCGCCAAGGGCTTTGACCAGCTTGGATTCGTCGGCGATGCACACAAACTGGCGGGACTGCGCCGCCACGATCTTCTCGCGTGTGAGCGCCGCACCACCGCCTTTGACCATGTAACCGCGGGCGTCGATTTCGTCGGCACCGTCGATGTACACCGCCAGCTCGCCGACGGCATTGGCTTCAAACACCGGTATCCCCAGTGCCTTGAGACGGGCGGTGGAAGCCTCCGAGCTGGACACCGCACCGGGGATGCTGTCCTTCATTGAGGCGAGCGCATCAATGAACTTGTTGACAGTCGAGCCGGTGCCAACGCCGACAATTTCTCCGGGCACCACATACTGAAGAGCGGCCTGACCGACCAGGGCTTTAAGTTCGTCTTGGGTCATTTGAGACAATCCGGGATTACGCGAATACAACCATTATCCCGTCAATGTCTCTGCTGCCCTACGCCCTCACCCGTCCGTTCCTGTTTGGCATGGACCCCGAAGCCGCGCACGAGCTCACGCTTGATGCCATTGCCCGGTTCCAGAACACGCCGCTGGCCTGCCTGTTCAGCGAAGCCCGGATCGAGGACCCGGTGACGGTGGCCGGGGTACGCTTTCCCAACCGCGTGGGCCTGGCGGCCGGGCTGGACAAGAACGCCCGCTGCATCGACGGACTGGCCGCCATGGGATTCGGCTTCGTGGAAGTCGGCACGGTCACGCCCAAGGGCCAGCCCGGCAATCCCAAGCCGCGCATGTTCCGGCTGCCGCAAGCCCAAGCCCTGATCAACCGGCTGGGCTTCAACAATGAGGGACTGGAGGCCTTCCTGGCCAATGTGCAGCGTTCCCGTTTGCGGCAGACCGCGGGCAGCGAAGGCATGCGGCTGGGGCTGAACATCGGCAAAAACGCGGCGACCCCGATCGAGCAGGCCACCGATGACTATCTGACCTGCCTGGAAGGGGTCTACCCACATGCCGACTATGTCACGGTCAACATTTCCAGCCCCAACACCAAGAACCTTCGCAGCCTGCAAAGCGACGAAGCCCTGGATGCGCTGCTGGGTGCCGTCAGCGAACGGCGGGAACTGTTGGTGCAGCGCACGGGACGGCGCATTCCGGTATTCCTGAAGATTGCACCGGACCTGGACGACGGGCAGATCGAGGTGATTGCCGCGACGCTGCGCCGCTACGGCACGGACACCCAAGGGGAGCCCACGAACTCACTGGGCGTGATCGCCACCAACACCACCCTCAGCCGCGAGGCCGTCAAAGGACTTGCGCATGCCGAGGAAACCGGCGGACTGTCGGGTGCTCCTGTGCTGGCGGCCAGCAACCGTGTCATCAAGGCCCTGCGCACGGCCCTGGGCCCCAGATTTCCGATCATTGGCGTGGGCGGTGTGATGAGCGCCGTCGATGCGGTGAGCAAGATGGAGGCCGGCGCGGATCTGGTTCAGATCTATACGGGCCTCATCTACCAGGGGCCTGCCCTGGTCAAGACATCGGCCCTGGCACTGAAGGCCCACGCGGCCCGCCGCTGATCACCCAACGGCGTCAGGTCATGGCCGTCACATGCTCGGCGATGGCCAGGCAACTGGTCAAGCCCGGGGACTCGATGCCCAGAAGGTTGATGAGTCCGGGCACTCCGTGCTGGGCAGGTCCCTCGATCCGGAAATCGGCGGCGGGCTCATCGGGACCACTGATCTTCGGCCGCATCCCTGCGTAACCTGGCTGCAAGGCGCCATCGGGCAAGGCGGGCCAGTATCGCCGCACCTCGTCATAGAACACCACCCCGCGTGACGGGTCCACCTGGAGATCCAGAGGGTCATGGACCCACTGGACATCCGGGCCAAACTTGGCCTGGCCACCCAGGTCAATGGTGAGATGAACTCCGAGGCCTGCCAGATGCCGATCGGGTTCGGGTGCCGGATAGATCAACCGGCTGAAGGGGGAGCGACCCGACAGCGTGAAGTAGCTGCCTTTGGCGAAATGGGCACGCGGCACATGGGAGGATGGCAATCCCTGCGTGGCACCGGCCAGCGCGCAGGCGCCCAGGCCTGCCGCGTTGACCACCAGTCGGGCCTGCAGCACCGAGCCGTCGGCACAATGAACCTCGATGCCAGCAGCCGTGGCGCGCATATGGTCGACCGATGCGTGAAAGGCCACCAGCCCGCCGTGGTGTTCAAGATCACCCTGAAGTGCGAGCATGAGCGCGTGGCTGTCGATGATCCCTGTCGATGGCGAGTAGGCAGCACCCAGGCAATCCAGCGCAGGCTCCATGGCACGCGCCTCGTCACGGGACAGCAGTCGCAGGTCAGTCACCCCGTTGGCAAGGGCCTTGTCCACGATGGCAGGCAAGGCATCGCGCTGACTGGGGCTTGTCGCGACGATGAGCTTGCCGCAGCGCTGGTGAGCCACGGCACGCTCGGCGCAATATCGGTACAGAAGCTCTCGCCCCTGGACACACAGGCGGGCCTTGAGGGAGCCAGTCGGGTAGTAGATGCCTGCATGGATGACCTCGCTGTTGCGCGAGCTGGTGCCGGTGCCAATGGCATCTGCCTGTTCCAGCACCAGCACCTCACGGCCGGTGGCGGCCAGCGCCCGTGCCACGGCCAAGCCCACCACACCAGCCCCGATCACCACCGTATCCACCCTGTCCATGTGCGCTCCTTGCATTTGACCTGCGGCCCTCATCCGTACCGCGCCAGACAAAGAAAAAGCCCCGGGAGCAAGAAGCTCACGGGGCTTGATTTGGTGGGCGGTGCAGGGTTCGAACCTGCGACCCCTGCCGTGTGAAGGCAGTGCTCTACCACTGAGCTAACCGCCCGAAATCTCTGGATGCGAAGCGTTTTTCTTCAACATCTCCGATCATTCGGAAGCCTCAGATTATAGCAAGGTTTTTAGCGGATTCGATCGGTGCCTGAACTTTTTCGGAAATAACCGTCACGCAGGTTCAAGGAGCCGCCAAACCGTTTTCCCTTTGCTGGCCTTGTCGAGGTCTGCCAGCAGGGCGCGGTGGGCCTCCAGCTCGGCCTCGTTGCCCGTCAGCACGGGCAGATCGAACTGCCTCAGGTCCACCGCTTCGACACTGCCAGCCTCGCCATTGCTGTCTGAGGCGTCGATCAGCAGGGCATCCTGCCCGCGCGTCATGTTGATGTAGACGTCGGCCAGAAGCTCGGCATCCAGCAAGGCGCCGTGCAAGGTGCGACCCGAGTTGTCCACGCCCAGGCGGTCGCACAGGGCATCCAGACCGTTGCGCTTGCCCGGGAACATCTCCTTGGCCATGACCAGGCTGTCGATCACACCGGAGACCACCTGAGTGATCGGCGGACGCCCCAGCAACTCCAGTTCCTTGTTCAGGAAACTGATGTCGAAGGGCGCGTTGTGGATGATGAGCTCTGCACCCTCAAGATAGGCCAGGAGTTCGTCGGCGATCTGCGCGAACTTGGGCTTGTCGCGCAAAAACTCGTTGCTGATGCCGTGCACCTTGAGCGCGTCCTCGTGGCTGTCGCGCTCCGGGTTGATGTAGTGGTGCAGGTTGTTGCCGGTGAGCTTGCGGGCCAGCAGCTCGACACAGCCGATCTCGATGATGCGATCGCCGTTCTCGGCCGATAGACCTGTGGTCTCGGTGTCCAGAACAATCTGTCTCATCAATGGTTCTCTTTGGCGTGGTTGATGGAGTATTTGGGAATCTCCACCGTGATGTCCTGCTGCGCCAGGATCGCCTGGCAGGACAGACGCGAGTTGGGCTCCAGACCCCAGGCACGGTCCAGCAGGTCCTCCTCGGCCTCGTCCATCTCATTGAGGCTTCGGAAACCCTCGCGGACGACCACGTGACAGGTGGTGCAGGCGCAGCTCATGTCGCAGGCGTGCTCGATGTTGATGTCGTGGTCGAGCATGGCCTCGCATATGGTGGTGCCGGGCGCCGCGCTGATGGTTGCGCCCTGGGGGCAGTACTCTGGGTGGGGCAGGATCTTGATCGTGGGCATGATGTGTTGTCAGACTTCTTCGAGTTTGCGGCCCGCCAGCGCCTGCTGGATGCCTCGGTTCATTCTCAGGGCGGCGAACGCTTCGGTGCCCTTGGCCAGGGCGTCGGTCGCCGCTTCGATATCGGCGGCAGAATCCGATGAGACCACCTGGGACAGTCGCTCGATGAGGTTGTCGATGGCCTGTCGCTCGGCGGCATCCAGCAGATCGCCGTCGGCGGCCAGCGCACTGCGGGTGGCCGCGATCATCCGGTCGGCATCCACACGGGCTTCCACGAGGGCCCGCGCCTGCATGTCCTGCTGGGCGGTGGCAAAGCTGTCCTGGAGCATGGCGGCAATCTGCTCGTCGGACAGGCCATAGGAGGGTTTGATCTCGATGTGGGACTCGACGCCCGATACCTGCTCCTTGGCCGTCACCGCCAGCAGACCATCGGCATCGACCGTGAAGGTCACGCGGATGCGGGCGGCACCTGCGGCCATGGGCGGGATGCCGCGCAGCGTGAATCGCGCCAGGCTGCGACAGTCGGCCACCAGATCACGCTCACCCTGCACCACATGCAAGGACATCGCCGTCTGGCCGTCCTGATAGGTGGTGAAGTCCTGAGCCCTGGCCGTCGGGATGGTGCTGTTGCGCGGCACGATGCGCTCGACCAGACCGCCCATGGTCTCGATACCCAGCGACAGCGGGATCACATCCAGCAGCAGAAGCTCACCATCCCGGCTGTTGCCCGCCAGCGCGTTGGCCTGAATGGCGGCGCCCAGGGCCACCACCTCATCGGGGTTGAGGTTGATGAGCGGATCGCGGCCAAAGAACTCACCGACGGTACGGCGGATCACCGGCATGCGGGTCGAGCCCCCCACCAGGACCACGCCTTGAACGTCATCGCGGCTGACACCAGCGTCGCGCAAGGCCTTGCGCACCGCGCTGATGGTACGCGTGGTCAGCGCAGTGGTGCAGGCTTCGAAATCGGACACGGTCACCACCTGCTCAATGGTGCGACCGTCAAATTCTGCACGGAAGGTCTCGCTGGACCGATCGGTCAGCGCTTCCTTGACGCGACGTGCCTCCTTGTGGAGCACGGCACGAGCGACGGCATCGCCGGGCGCCTCAATGCCTTGGCGCTGAAGCACCAGCGTGGCCAGGGCATGGTCATAGTCGTCGCCGCCCAGCGCAGAATCGCCGCCAGTGGCCATGACCTCGAACACCCCTTGGGTGAGACGAAGCACGGAGATGTCGAAGGTCCCACCACCCAGGTCGTAAACCGCGTACACCCCTTCGCTGCCGTTGTCCAGGCCATAGGCAATGGCCGCAGCGGTAGGTTCGTTGATCAGGCGCAAGACGTTGATGCCCGCCAACTGGGCCGCATCCTTGGTGGCCTGGCGCTGGCCATCGTCAAAATAGGCTGGTACCGTGATGACCGCACCGTACAGGTCATCGGCAAAGCTGTCCTCCGCCCGATAGCGCAGGGTGGCCAGGATCTCCGCGCTGACCTCCATCGGTGTCTTGCGTCCGGCCACGGTGTCGACCACCGCCATGCCGTTCTCGTCC
>JAJPEW010000144.1 GCA_021166755.1 Hydrogenophaga sp.
CGCTGATAGCGACCGATGAGTCCCGAATCCGGCAACATCTCTGACAGATTCACCAGCACCTGAGCTTCGGGTTGAACCTGCATCACGGAGGGCCCCAGCACAATCGGTGACCTTCGCAAGACCGGCGCAGGACTGTCATCGAGACAGTGCGGCAGGAAGTCTCCCGCCACGCGGATCCACAAATCGACCTCCAGCCTGGTCGCCATCTCTCGGTCAAGCAGGACGTGCGTACGCGCACCCCGGGTAAAAGCCTTGCGCAGCAGGCGAACCGCGTACGCCTGCTTGTCACTGGCGTTGAAATGGAAAGCCACGGCGGGCATCAGCGCCCTGCCTCAGCGTTTCTTCGCACGGCCTGGCTCACGCTGAGTGGTCTTCTGCGCGCCGCTGTCCTGTGCCTGCGCGATCAGGTATTGCATCAGCAAACCAACCGGTCTTCCGGTGGCTCCCTTGCTGGCCCCGCTGCGCCAGGCCGTCCCGGCGATGTCCAGATGGGCCCACGGCATTTTGGCGGCGTACTTTTCAAGGAATTTGGCCGCCGTGATCGAGCCGGCTGCGCGACCGGCCACATTGCCCATGTCCGCGAAATTCGACTTGAGGCCTTCGGCGTATTCATCGTCCATCGGCATGCGCCAGCAGGGATCCAGTGATGCCTCTCCGGCCGCATGAAGCGCCTGCGCCAGCTCGTCGTTGGTCGAGAACAGGCCGGAACGCACAGCGCCCAGGGCAATGACACAGGCCCCGGTCAGCGTCGCAATGTCGATCACTGCGCGTGGCTTGAAGCGCTCCACGTAGGTCAGGGCGTCACAAAGGATGAGCCGGCCTTCTGCGTCGGTGTTCAGAATCTCGATGGTCTGGCCAGACATGCTGGTGACCACGTCGCCCGGCTTGATGGCGGCACCACCGGGCATGTTTTCGCAGGCGGGAATGACACCGATCACGTTGACCGGCAGCTTCAGTTGGGACAGCGCGGCGAACGTGCCCAGAACACTGGCCGCTCCGCTCATGTCGAACTTCATTTCGTCCATCTCGGCCGCTGGCTTGAGCGAGATGCCCCCGGTGTCAAAGGTGATGCCCTTGCCCACCAGCACGTGGGGGGCCTCGGAGCGGGCACCCCCCTGGTGACGCAGAACGATGAATTTCAGGGGTTGCTCCGATCCTTGGGCCACCGCCAGAAAAGCCCCCATGCCCAGCGCCTTGACATCCTTTTCGCCGAGCACCTGGCAGTCGAAGCCGCCTTTTCTGGCCAAAGACCGGGCAGCATCCGCCAGCTGTGAAGGGGTGGCATGGTTGGCCGGACGGTTGGCCCATTCACGGGCAACGCCAATCCCGTGGGCCACGGCACAGGCCCGAGCGTGAATGTCCCGGACCGCGGAAGCGTCTGGCACGCCAATCACCACCTGGCGCACAGGCGAGGGTTTGGCCGAGGGCTTGGTCTGGGTGTAGACGTAGTGAGCCTCGCTCATGGCCTGGACCGCCGCCGGCAAGGCATCGGAAACATCCGTCAGCGTGCTCAGCATCAGCCCGACCTTGGCGGTGCCGGGTTGGCGAACCTGGGCCGCTGCGGCGGCAATGGCCTTCTTCACATCAGACGGCCGGGACTGGCCGGTACGGACCAGTACGACCCGAGCGGCCTTGATGCCGGCCGGACGGAAGCACACGAGCAACTTGCCCACCCCTTCTTCCAGGCCGCCGGGCGCGAGCGCCTGGCTGATCAGGCGCGACAGAGCGTCCTCAGCGCTGCCGGAGATGGAGAGGCCATCCGGCACGGCCACCAGCAGGGCATCCAGCGAAAGTCGGGAAGATTGATCCAGCGATACCGATTTGAGTTCAAAGTCCATAATCACGCCATCCTAGAGTGTCATCGATGTTATTCCATTCTTCCCTACGCAAAGAACTGGCCCGCAGCTTTGGCGCCACGCTGGTGGTGCTGTTCACCATTGTGCTGACCATGCTGCTGATCCGCACGCTGGGTATGGCGTCCAAGGGCAGTGTCAATCCCGAAGAAATCATGCTGGTGCTGGGCTACACGGTCCTGGGCCGGATGCCGACCATCCTGACCCTGGCCCTGTTCATCAGCATTGTGTCCACACTCTCGCGCATGTACCGGGACAGCGAGATGATCATCTGGTTCAGCGGAGGGCGTTCGCTGGGCGGCTTTGTCGGACCGTTGTTGCGCTTCGCCTGGCCCGTCCTGCTGGTCATTTTCCTGATGGTGATGTTCGTCTGGCCTTGGGCCAACCAGCAGACGGAGGAGTTGCGCCAGCGGTTCGAAACCCGGGGAGACCTGCAGAGGGTTCAGCCCGGCCAGTTCCAGGAATCCAGCAGTGGCCGTCGGGTCTACTTCATCGACAAGGACACGGTGGAAGGCAAGGAGGGGCGCAATGTGTTCATCTCCAGCGTGGACAACCGCGGCGTGGAGACCATCATTTCGGCAGCGGCCGGTCGTATCGAGACGATCGACGATATCCCCTATCTCATGCTCAACCAGGGGCAGCGTCTGGAAATTCAGCCCGGCAGTCTGGAGATGCGGCTGAGCGAATTCCAGGAGTACGGCGCCCAGATTGGCGGATCCTCCCGACTCACCCAGGGACGCGGGGACCTGAACGCGGTGAACTCCTGGGACCTCATCGCGGAACCCAGTGCTTCCCGCCTGGGCGAACTGGGGTGGCGACTGGGTGTGGCCCTGAGTGCATTCAACCTGGTGCTGCTGGCGCTGGCCGCCACGATCAGCAACCCGCGTGCGGGCAAGAGCGGCAACCTGATGTTCACCCTGTTCGCCTTCATCGTGTACTTCAACTTCCTCAACTTTGGTCAGCGCTGGGTGGCCACTGGCCAAATGTCGTTCGCGTCGATGCTGTTGCTGATCCACGGAAGCGTCGCCCTCTTTTCCCTGATCTGGCTCTACAAACGCCACTACAACCTTGATCTGCGCCATCTCATGTTGCGCCTGGTCCAGCCACTGACGAGAAAAGGGGCTTCGACATGAGAACGATCCGGCGTCTCATCTACCGCGAAATTCTGGTGGCGTCCGGCTTTGTGCTGGTGGGATTTCTGTCGCTCTTCTTCTTCTTCGATGTGGTCGATGAGCTCTCATCGGTGGGCAAGCCTGCGGTGGGCAACCCTGAACTTGTCTACGGGTTGCAACACGCCCTGCTGTACGTGGCCCTTCAAATGCCCAACCGGATGTATGAACTGCTGCCCATTGCTGCGCTGATTGGCTCCGTCGCAGTGCTGGCCCGGCTGGCACAGGGCTCCGAGTACACCATCTTGCGCACGAGCGGCCTGGGCCCGTGGAGGGCCCTGTTCACGATGCTGGGGCTGGGCATGATGTTTGTCGTGGCCACCTTTGTGGTGGGCGACTACGTGGCACCTGCCTCTGACCGGGCAGCGCAATTACTCAAAGCAGAGTTCAAGGGGCGAATCAGCGTGGGCAACACGGGCGCGTGGCTCAAGGAGCGGCAGGGCGAGGTGAACTACTTTGTCAATGTGGGACAGCTCAACGCCCGAGGCGAACTGGTGGATGTCCGAATCTTTGCCTTTGACGACCGAGGGGCCATTCAGTCCACCTTGCAGGCCAAACAGGGACGCATCGAGGCCGACAGCAAGTGGGTCATGGAGGACGTGCGGCGCCGGATACTGGACGTCTCGGCCAAAGGCGGGGCACAGGTCCACTACCGGCGACACCGGACCTACGAGTGGCCCAGCAGCATCACCAGCGAAATGGTTTCGGTGGCACTGCTCAAGCCGGAGAGGATGCGCACCACCGATCTGTACTCCTATGCCCAGCACCTCGAGGCCAATGGCCAATCGGCCCTGCGCTACGAAATCGAGTTCTGGCGCAAGCTGTTCTACCCCCTGAGCTGTCTGGTGATGGTGGTGCTGGCACTGCCTTTTGCCTACCTCCATTTCCGTTCGGGCGGCACCACGGGCTATGTGTTTGGCGGTGTCATGATCGGCATCAGCTTTTTCCTGCTCAACAACGTGTTCGGCTATATCGGCAATCTGAGCCAATGGCAGCCGTGGGTGGCCGCCGCATCGCCCGCCCTGATCTATTCGGTGCTCTCGCTGGGTGCCTTTGGCTGGCTGGTTCTCCGGAGGTAACGGGATGCTTGGCGTGATTGTTTTTGCCCACGGTTCGCGGGACCCCCAGTGGCGCCTGCCCGTGGAGGCCGTGGCCCGGGAGATCCAGACCCAGGCCCCCGAAGCGCGGGTGGGCTGTGCGTATCTGGAGCTGTCCGAGCCTGATCTTCCTTCCTGCGCACGGTCATTGATCGGCCAGGGTGCCCGTGAGGTGCGGGTGCTCCCGCTTTTCTTTGGCATGGGCAAGCACGCCCGGGAGGACCTGCCGGTGCTGATTCAGCAGCTTCGTGAACAGCATCCGGATGTGCGCTTTGAATGCCTGCCTGCGGCCGGCGAGCACCCTGCCCTGACCCGGCTGCTGGCCGACATCGCCATCGGGAAGGCGCCATGAACCTGCATCAGTTCCGGTTCGTTCAGGAAGCTGTCCGCCGCAACCTCAACCTGACCGAGGCAGCCAAGGCGCTGCACACCTCACAGCCTGGGGTCTCCAAGGCCATCATCGAACTGGAAGACGAACTGGGGATCGAGATCTTTGCCCGCCACGGCAAGCGCATCAAGCGGGTCACCGAGCCGGGTCAGCAGGTCCTCAAGAGCATCGACATCATCCTGCGTGAGGTCAATAACCTGCGCCGGATTGGTGAGCAGTTCTCGCACCAGGACAGCGGCACCCTATCGATTGCCACGACGCACACACAGGCGCGCTATGTGCTGCCAGCACCGGTGGCACGCCTGAGGCAGCTTTACCCGAAGGTCAACGTCAGCCTTCACCAGGGTTCGCCCGACCAGGTGGCGCGCATGCTGATGGACGAGACCGCGGAAATCGGCATGGCCACCGAGTCGCTGACGGCATACCCGGACCTCATCACCCTGCCCTGCTACGAATGGCAGCACATGCTGGTGTTTCCGACCGACCACCCCCTGGCCCAGAAGGATCGGGTGGGTATCGAGGATCTGGCGGCGGTTCCCCTGATCACCTATCACCCGAGCTTCACGGGACGGGGGCGTATCGACCAGGCGTTCGCCCAGCGAAACCTGGTCCCGAATGTGGTGCTGGAGGCCATTGATTCCGATGTGATCAAGACGTACGTGCGCCTGGGTATGGGGGTCGGCATCGTGGCGGAGATGGCCGTCACCGGCGAGAACCAATCGAACGATCTGCTGACGCGACCGGGTGCGCCCCTGTTCGGCCACAACCTGACCCGGGTGGCCTTCAAGCGCGGCGCCTATCTGCGGCAGTTCGTGCTGCGCTTTGCCGAATTGCTCAGTGACCGCCTCTCACGCGATCTGATCCTGCGTGCCATGAGCGGCACCCCGGACGACTATGAACTCTGAATCCACAAGATCCATGCCCGAGAGGCCGAAGACCCCCCCCCTGACTTCCAGACTGCCGCAGGTAGGCACCACCATTTTCAGCGTGATGTCGGCACTGGCGACCCAGACCGGGGCGGTCAACCTTGGACAGGGTTTCCCTGATTTCGACTGCGATGAACGGCTGATCGATGCGGTCACCAAGGCCATGCGGGAGGGGCACAACCAGTACCCGCCCATGCCGGGTGTTCCTGCCTTGCGTCAGGCGATGGCCGCCAAGATGCAGGCACTGTACGGTTTGCCTTGCGACCCGGATACCGACATCACTGTGACGGCGGGTGCAACCCAGGCGATCCTGACGGCCATCCTGGCGGTGGTGCACCCCGGCGACGAAGTCATCGTTCTGGAGCCGTGCTACGACAGCTACGTGCCCAACATTGAACTGGCTGGCGGCAAGGTGGTGCGTGTGCCGCTGGTGCCCGGCAGCTTCCGGCCAGACTTTGATGCCATTGCTGCCGCCATCACCCCGCGAACGCGTGCCCTGATCATCAACAGCCCGCACAACCCCAGCGGGCAGGTCTGGAGCGCGGATGACATGCGTCGCCTGGATGAAATGCTGGCACCGACCGACGTGCTTCTGATCAGTGACGAGGTCTACGAACACATGGTGTTCGATGGTCAAGCGCATCAGAGCGCCGCCCGCTATCCCGGCCTGGCGGCACGGGCCTTCATCATTTCAAGCTTTGGCAAGACTTACCATGTGACGGGCTGGAAGGTGGGCACCGTGGTCGCACCCGCGCCGCTGACGGCCGAATTCCGCAAGGTGCATCAGTTCAACGTGTTCACCGTCAACACGCCCATGCAGCACGCGCTGGCCGCCTACATGGCCGACCCGGCGCCCTATTTTCAGCTTGCCGCGTTCTACCAGCGCAAGCGCGACCTGTTCCGCGACGGCCTGGCACAGACGCGCTTTCGCCTGCTGCCCGGCCAGGGCACCTACTTCCAGTGCGTGGGCATCGAGAACCTGGCCGTGGCCGAACGCGACCTGCCCGAAGCCGACTTCTGCCAGTGGCTTACGCGTGAGATCGGCGTCGCTGCCATTCCGCTATCGGCCTTCTACGGCAACGGGTTCGACCAGAAGGTGGTGCGGTTCTGCTTTGCCAAAAAGGACGAGACGCTGAAAGCGGCCCTCGAACGGTTGGCACGCCTGTGACCTTGTTCAGCTGTTGAGCTGACTCCAGGCCTTGTCCAGTCGCTTGATGCTCACTGGTTGCGGTGTGCGCAGCTCCTGGGCAAAGAAGCTCACCCGCAGTTCTTCCAGCAGCCAGCGCAATTCCTGCAGTCGCGCGTCCTGAACCCCCTTGCGTTCGGCGACCATGCGCCAGAAGCGCTGGTCCTGCGGCCGGAGTTCAGCGAATTTGGCCGCGTCGCGTGCCGGATCGGCGCGCAGCTTGTCCAACCGAAGTTGCACCGCCTTGAGGTAGCGCGGGAAGTGTTGCAACTGGGTGTAGGGTGTGGCACTCAGGAAGGTCTTGGGCACCAGACGTTGCAGTTGCTGCTGCACGTCGGTGGCCACATCGGCGGGCGGCTTGCTGTCCTTGAGCTTGCGGGCCGCTGCCGCGTATTCGGTCAGGATGGAGCCGGCCTGTCGTGCGATCTCGTTGGCGATCAGGGTCAGGCGTCCGCGACCCTCTTCCACGCGCGCCTTGAAGGCAGCGGCGTCGGCCGGCAGAGGCTCGGCCAGAAAGGCCCGGTCCAGCGCCAAATCAAGGATCTGATTCTTCAGCTCGTCCAGCGTGCCACCACCGCCGCCACCGTCCGTCTTGCCGACATTCATGTAGGCCACACCCATGGCCTGCAGGCCGGGCAGGTTCTTCTCCAGGTACTTGAGCGCATCCTTGATCTGCAGCGCGAACAGGCGGCGCAGGCCGGCGCGGTGGCGGGCCTGCGCGACCTCGGGCTCGTCGAAGACCTCGATGCGCACCGCGTCGCCGTCGTCAATCAGCGCCGGAAAACCGATCAGGGTCTGGCCGCCCTTGCGGATTTCCATCAGCTCGGGCAGTTCGCCGAAGTCCCAGGTGGTGTGGCGCTGCTCGGCGCTGGAAGTCTTGTTCGCCGGCGCGGCGGGCGCTTTGGTCTTGTCGGTGGCGGGAACGCGGCGGACGCCATCGGCCGCCACCGCGGATGTCGGAACCGCAGCCGCGGTGGCCGGCGCCGCGATGTCCTTGAGCTTGAGCGAGGCCAGGGCCTGAAAAGCGCCGCGTGCCTGGCTGCCCAGTTCGGCTTTGAGCGCACCCAGGTTGCGGCCCTGCCCCAGTTGGCGGCCGTGCTCATCCACCACGCGCAGGTGCATGAAGTGGTGCGCCGGCAGCATGTCGACCTTGATGTCGTTGCGCTGCACCGGCAATTGCGTGGCGTCGCGCACCAGCTTGAGCAACGCGTCCATCAGGCTGCCAGCACCGAATACCTCGGGCTGGCACAACGCCTCGGTCATCTTCTCGGCGGCGGCCGGCAGCGGTACCAGGCGCGAGCGTGGCCGCTGGTGCAGTGTCCTGAGCAGGGCTTGCACCTTGTCTTTGAGCATGCCCGGCACCAGCCACTCGCAGCGGTCTTCACTGACCTGGTTGAGCGCAAAGATGGGCACCGTCACGCTCACGCCGTCACGCGGGTCGCCCGGCTCGTGGAGATAGGCGGCGGCGCAATCCACGCCGCCCAGGCGGATGGTCCTGGGGTAGGCTTGGGTGGTGATGCCCGCGGCCTCATGGCGCATCAGCTCTTCTCGGGTGAGGAAGAGCAGCTTGGGGTTGTCGCGCGAGGCCTCACGATACCAGCGCTCGAAGGTCACACTGCTGCACACCTCCGCAGGGATCTGCTGCTCGTAGAACGCGTAGATCAGCTCATCGTCGACCAGCACGTCCTGCCGGCGTGCCTTGTGCTCCAGGTCCTGCACCTCGCGCACGGTGCGACGGTTGGCGGCCAGGAAGGGCAGCTTGCTGTCCCAGGTGTCCTCATGCAGGTGACCCACCAGGGCCTCGCGGATGAAGATCTCGCGCGCACCGGCCGGATCCACTTTTTGATAGTCCACGCGCCGCTGCTGGTAAACGATCAGCCCATAGAGCGTGGCGCGCTCGTAGGCACTGACGCGACCAGCCTTCTTTTCCCAATGCGGGTCCAGCACCTGCTTCTTGAGCAGATGCCCCCCCACCTGCTCCAGCCACTGCGGCTCGATGTTGGCAATGCCGCGACCAAACAGGCGCGCGGTCTCGACCAGTTCGGCGCAGACGATCCAGCGGCCCGGCTTCTTGCTCAGGTTGGCGCCCGGGTGGCGGTGGAACTTGATGCCGCGCGCCCCCAGGTACCAGTCTTCGGTGTCGTTCTTGCAGCCGATGTTCCCGAGCAGGCCGGCGAGCATGGACAGATGGAGTTGTTCGTAGCTTGCCGGCTGCGTGTTGAGCTTCCACTGGTGCTCGGCCACCACGGTGTGCAATTGCGAGTGGATGTCTCGCCACTCGCGCACGCGCCGCACGTTGAGGTAGTTCTCGCGCAGAAGGTTCTCGTACTGGCGGTGGCTGAGCTTGTGGTCTTTGCCATGGCCACCCTTGCTGTCCTCCAGCCACTTCCAGAGCTTGAGCGTGCCGCTGAACTCGCTCTTTTCATCATCAAACTTCTTGTGTGCCTGATCGGCCTGGGTCTGCTTGTCCAGCGGCCGGTCGCGTACGTCCTGCAGACTCAGCGCCGACGCAATGACCAGCACCTCGTCGAGCGCGCCGCGCTCGCGCGCTTCGAGCAGAATGCGGCCCACCCGTGGATCGAGCGGCAGTTTGGACAGCGTCTTGCCAATTGGCGTGAGTTCATTGGCGTCGTCCACCGCACCCAGCTCGGCCAGCAACTGGTAGCCGTCGGTAATGGCACGCCGCTGCGGTGCCTCCAGAAACGCGAAGTCTTCCACCGCCCCCAGGTGCAGCGCCTTCATTCGCAGGATCACCCCCGCCAGCGAGCTGCGCAGGATTTCCGGGTCCGTGAATTTGGGACGACCGTTGAAATCCGCCTCGTCGTACAGACGAATGCAGATACCGTCGGCCACGCGGCCGCAACGGCCGGCGCGCTGGTTGGCCGCCGCCTGACTGATCGGCTCGATGAGCAGTTGCTCGACCTTCTGGCGGAAGCTGTAGCGCTTGACCCGTGCCGTGCCGGCGTCGATGACGAAGCGGATACCCGGCACCGTCAGCGAGGTCTCCGCCACGTTGGTCGAAAGCACGATGCGTCGCTGGCCGTGCGGCTGGAAGATGCGGTCCTGCTCGGCCTGCGACAGGCGCGCGAACAGTGGCAACACCTCGGCATTGCGCAGAGCCGGCTGGTGCGACAGATGTTTGCGCAGGTGGTCGGCAGCTTCGCGGATCTCACGCTCGCCAGGCAGGAAGACCAGGATGTCGCCGCCCTGCCCTGCACCACCGCGCCACAGTTCGTCCACCCCGTCCGCAATGGCATCGTTCAGGTCGTACTCTCGACTCTCCTCAAACGGCCGGTAGCGCACCTCCACCGGGTAGGTGCGGCCCGACACCATGAGCACAGGCGCGGGGCCCCGCTTGGATTCGAAATAACGGGCAAACCGGTCTGCATCGATGGTGGCCGAGGTGACGATCACCTTCAGGTCGGGCCGTCGCGGCAGCAGCTGGCGCAGGTAGCCCAGCAGGAAGTCGATGTTGAGGCTGCGCTCGTGCGCCTCGTCGATGATCAGCGTGTCGTAGGCGCGCAGGTCGGGGTCGGTCTGCGTCTCGGCCAGCAAAATGCCATCGGTCATCAGCTTGACCGAGGCGTCCTTGCTCAACCGGTCCTGGAAACGCACCTTGTAGCCCACCACCTCGCCCAACGGCGTCTTGAGCTCTTCGGCGATGCGCTTGGCCACGCTGGACGCCGCGATCCGCCGCGGCTGGGTGTGACCGATCAGCTGGCCACGCTGACCCGGCTTCGCATTGATCTTGCCGCGCCCCATCGCCAGCACAATCTTGGGCAGCTGCGTGGTCTTGCCTGAGCCGGTTTCGCCGCACACGATGACCACCTGATGATCGCGAATGGCGTCCTCGATTTCCTGCCGCCGTGCGGAGACGGGCAAGGACTCGGGGAACTCAAGGAACAGGTCAGGGACGGTCAAGGCAGAACTTCGGTCAAAATCGGGCAACCGGCAATTATCCCCGCCCCGCCATTCGGTCGCAGCACAGCTTTTCATGTCCACCGTCTTCAACTTCACCTTCGTGCCCTGGTTTCGTTCGGTGGCACCGTACATCCACAAGTTCCGCAACCAGACCTTCGTGATCGGCCTGACCGGCGAAGCGATCGACGCCGGCAAACTGGCCTCCATCGCGCAGGACATCGCCATGATCCAGGCCATGGGCGTGAAGATCGTGCTGGTGCATGGCTTTCGTCCCCAGGTCAATGAGCAGCTTCGTCTCAAGGGCCAGGAAGCCCGCTACTCGCACGGCATGCGCATCACCGACTCGGTGGCCCTGGATTGCGCGCAGGAAGCGGCGGGCCAGCTGCGCTACGAGATCGAGGCTGCCTTCAGCCAGGGCCTGCCCAACACCCCCATGGCCGGCGCCCGGGTGCGGGTGATATCGGGCAACTTCATCACCGCACGCCCCGTGGGCCTGATCGACGGCGTGGACTTCCTGCACTCCGGTCTGGTGCGCAAGGTCGACACCGAGGGCATCCAGCGCACGCTGGACATGGGAGCCCTGGTACTGATCTCGCCGTTCGGCTTCTCGCCCACCGGCGAAGCCTTCAACCTCAGCATGGAGGACGTGGCGACCTCGGTGGCAGTGGCCCTGCAGAGCGACAAGCTGATCTTCATGACCGAGGTGCCCGGCATTCGCGTCGACCTGAACGACCCCGAGAGCGAGATCGACACCGAACTGCCCCTGATCGACGCCAAACGCCTGATCGCCAGCCTACCGGCACCGACCCAGCCGAGCGATCCAGGCTTCTATCTGCAGCACTGCGTGCGCGCCTGTGAAGGCGGCGTCGAACGCAGCCACATCATCCCGTTCAAGCTCGACGGCTCGCTGCTGCTGGAGATCTATGTGCACGATGGCATCGGCACCATGGTGGTGGACGAAAAGCTCGAGAGCGTTCGCGAAGCCACGATGGACGACGTCAGCGGCATCGTCGCCCTGATCGAGCCGTTCGAGAAGGACGGCACCCTGGTCAAGCGCGACCGCACCGAAATCGAACGGGATGCCAGCAACTACACCATCATCGAACACGACGGCGTGATCTTTGGATGCGCGGCGCTGTACCCCTATCCTGAAGAGCGGACGGGCGAGATGGCGGCATTGACGGTGTCGCCGCAATCGCAAAGCCAGGGCGACGGCGAGCGCCTGCTCAAGCGCATTGAATCGCGCGCCCGCGCCCAGGGCCTGCAGAGCATCTTCGTGCTGACCACGCGCACCATGCACTGGTTCGTCAAGCGTGGCTTTGTCCAGGTCAGCCCGGACTGGCTGCCCGAAGCCCGCAAGCGCAAGTACAACTGGGACCGCCGCAGCCAGGTACTGGTCAAGAAGCTCTCCTGAGCGTCGGACCTGTCAACTTGACGAATATCAAACCACGGGAACGCCACAGGTTCATACTGGTCGGTTCGATGACACGTTGATGAACCGCTCATGACAGAACGCAGCACCACCACCGATTCGGGTACCACCACCGCCTCCCGTCCCTCAGCCAGAAAGACGCCGGCCGCCAAGAAAACTGCGGTCCGCGCCGCCACCGCGTCCACCAAGCCTCGTCGGGCAACGCTCGGCGATGTGTCAGGTACCCGTCAGCCCAAGAAACTGGCAAAGGTATCGGTGGAGACGAGAATCAGCGCGCGGCAGGAAGCTCAGTTCGCTGCCGTGCAGGACATCCTCTCCCAGTCAGGCTCCAGCCGCAAGCAGAAAGCAGAGTCCCTGCGCGCGATTCTGGAAGGCGCCGCTCCCGACGACGCCAAAGCCATCCGCCGCCTGCTCAAGGAAGAGGCCCAACTCCGGCGTGACAACGCCAAGGTAGTGCTGCACCCTGACGAGGTGCTCTCTGCCGACTGGCGCAGCGGGGGATACCCGTACAAGAACCTGATGTCGCGCAAGGCCTACGAGCAGCAGAAGTACCGGCTCCAGGTCGAACTGCTCAAACTCCAGGCCTGGGTCAAGGAGACGAAACAGAGGGTGGTTATCCTGTTCGAAGGGCGCGATGCCGCTGGCAAGGGCGGCACGATCAAGCGCTTCATGGAGCACCTCAATCCCCGCGGTGCCAGGGTGGTGGCGCTGGAGAAGCCCACCGAGGTCGAGCGTGGTCAGTGGTACTTTCAGCGCTACGTCCAGCACCTGCCGACGGCGGGCGAGATCGTCCTGTTCGATCGCAGCTGGTACAACCGGGCCGGTGTCGAACGGGTCATGGGTTTCTGCAGCGACGATGAGTACCAGGAGTTCATGCGCCAGGCCCCCCAGTTTGAACGGCAGCTGGTGCGCAGCGGCGTTCACCTGATCAAGTTCTGGTTCTCCGTCAGCCGCGAGGAACAGCGCCGCCGCTTCAAGGAGAGGGAGAGCCATCCGCTCAAGCAGTGGAAACTCAGCCCGATCGACATGGCCAGCCTCGACAAGTGGGACGACTACACCAAGGCCAAGGAAGCCATGTTCTTCGAGACGGACACCGCCGACGCCCCCTGGACGGTCATCAAGAGCGACTGCAAGAAGCGCGCACGCCTGAACGCCATGCGCTACGTGCTGCAGAAGCTGCCTTACGACCGCAAGGATTCATCCAACATTGGCAACCTGGACAGCCTGATCGTCGGCCGTGCGCACGTGGTGTACGAGCGCGGCGAACACCCCGGCAACGCCATCCTCTGACCGAGCAAAGCCCACCTTGGGGTGGGCCCTGTTGCGACTCAGGCAGGCACGCGCCCGCGTCCAGCTGCTGTCGGAGCGCGCCATGCCACCAGTGCCATCACCAGACCCATGGCGCAGAACCACAGAAACGACCAGTTGGCGATCGTCAGGCCCAGGAAGGTCCAGTCCACCGCCGAGCAGTCACCGCTGCCGCGGAACACCATGGGGATGACGCGCTTGAGCGGAAACGATTCGATCAT
>JAJPEW010000302.1 GCA_021166755.1 Hydrogenophaga sp.
CAGCCGTTTTCGAACAGCTGGCGCACGTATTCCAGCGCGTCGACCGTGTCCTGCAGCGTCTGTGTGGGAAAGCCGTACATCAGGTAGGCGTGCACCAGGATGCCGGCGTCGGTGAAGCCTTTGGTGACGCGGGCCACTTGCTCGACCGACACGCCTTTCTTCATGAGGTTGAGCAGCCGGTCGCTGGCGACCTCCAGACCACCGCTCATGGCGATGCAGCCGCTTTGTGCCAGCAGCTCGCTCAGCTCGGGTGTGAAGGTCTTCTCGAAGCGGATATTGCCCCACCAGCTGATTTGCAGATCACGGCGGATCAACTCCTCGGCCAGCGCCTTGAGGGACTTGGGCGGTGCCGCTTCATCCACGAAATGGAAGCCCGTCTGGCCGGTTTCCTCGACGATGCGCTGGATGCGGTCGGCCAGCGTGGACGCGGTCGCGGTTTCGTAGCGGCCGATGTAGTCCAGGCTCACGTCGCAGAAGCTGCATTTCTTCCAGTAGCAGCCATGTGCCACGGTCAGCTTGTTCCAGCGCCCGTCGCTCCAGAGCCGGTGCATGGGGTTGAGCATGTCCAGCAGGCTGAGGTACCGGTGAATGGGCAGGCCGCCCCAGGTGGGCGTGCCCACGTCGTTGAAGGCAATGTCCGGTTCGGCGAGGTTCACGTACTTCACCGCGCTGTCCTCGCGCACGAAGGTGCGCTGCAGGCGCTGCGGACCGCGCTCGCCGCGCAGGTGTTCGATGATCGACAGCACCGGCCGCTCACCGGCGTCCAGCGTCACGAAGTCGACGAAGTCGAACACGCGAGGGTCCTTGAGTTCGCGTAACTCGGTATTCACATAGCCACCGCCCAGGGCGATCTTCACCCCGGGGTGCGCCGCCTTGATGGCCTGGCCCATGCGCAGCGCCGCGTAGACCGAGCCGGGGAAGGGCACCGACAGCAGCACCAACTGTGGCTGGTGCTCGGCCACGGTCTGCAGCGTCAGCTCGCACAGCAGCTCGTCCACCAGCGTGGGCGGCGCAGCCAGGGCCCGGGCCAGCGGCTCAAACGTCGGCTGGCTGCTGGCCAGTGACTCGGCGTAGCGCACGAACTCGAAGCGCTCGTCGGCCGCATCGCGGACCACATCCGCCAGGTCATTGAGGTAGAGCGTGGCGAGATGCCGGGCCTTGTCCTGCACGCCCAGCGCGCCGAAGGCCCAGCCCAGCGGGTCGCCGCTGCCGTCGTCGACGTAGTTGTCCAGTGCCAGAAAGCGCGGCCCCTCGGGCAGCAGACCTCGCGCGGCGATGCGGTAGGCCAGCGTGGAGTCGGCCCCCTGCAGGAATCGGATGGTCGGACCGATGGTGCTGCGGTAGGTCTCGAACTGGTCGAGGAAGGCGTGCAGGCTGCCGCTGCGCTCGGCCTCGGGCAGGGCCTTTGCTCGCTCGCGCAGTTCATCCAGTCCGGCCGGGGAGAACAGACGCAGCACCAGCGCCAGCGCGATATCGGCTTGCGCAGCCTCGATCCCGCGTGAGCGCAGGAAACCTGTCAGGTACGCGGTGGAGGGATAGGGGGTGTTGAGTTGCGTCATCGGGGGGATGAGGCTCAGCACCCGGACGGCGTTCTGGGTCATGGGTGGGGGAGGATGCCATGGGCAAGGCATGGCGGCCGGGTGGCGCAGCGGTGTCGGGAAAAGGGCAGCGCCAGCAGTTTACAGGCCCAGCAATGCCCTCGCACGCTGGCGATCCGCTCCCTCGAACCGATCGTGGATCTGCCGCTCGACGAGTTGGGCACGTTGCTCGTCCGACAGCTCCGGTGCGCTGCTGATCTTCTGGAGCTGAGCCCGGGCCTGCTCAAGGCGATGCTGCCAGTCTGCCTCAGCAAGCTCCAAGGCACGCAAGCGGTCGGCGGCCTCCGGCCCCAGGGCCGCCACACGCTGATGGTGCCAGGCGTCATCCGTCACGCCGGCGGGCGGGGCACCGATCCATGACTGGGTGTGGTCCGTGCGGGGTGGCGCAGATGGCGATCGCTCGATCAGTTGCCGGACCGCTGCCTCGTCTTCCCGGTAAAACGCATCGGCCCACGCCGGTCCGAGGATTTCCCGCCGGACACGCTGGTGCTCCGCCAGCGCCATTCCCCAGCGCTGAGGCTGCGCCGGGTCTGCGCCATCGCGAAAGCTGTGCTGCAGGAGACGGACATAGCGGTCCCAGACCGCCAGCACGGCCTGCGCTCCCTGGGGGCCCAGGTCTTGCTCGGACAGCCAGGCCACCAGATCTCGCAGTTCCGGCAGGCTGGCCTCGCCCACCGTGGTCAACAACTGGTCAAACCGCCGGCGCAGCGCCAGCGTGGGCATCAGCTGCTCGCCGGTCCATCGTCCCCAGTCGCCGTCCAGACTCGCCTCGCGCAGGGAACCTTCGGTGAACAGGTCATGCATCAGGTCCTGTGGTGGCCGTGCCGGGCGGGCCTGGGCGGGGGAAGGGCGTTCGCCGTCCTCGTCGCCACCGCCCAGTGCCAGCAGGCTCCATCCCTGCGAGCTCGACGCAGCGGCGTGGCCGGAGCTTGGGGATGGCGGAGAGGGCTCGTGCTGCGTCGTCAGCACAGCCGCCAGCAGGACAGCTGCGACCGCAGTCCCCACCAGCAGCTTACCGGTCGCCATCAGAGTCCCGCCAGCTTGAGCCGGTTGGCGTGCGTGCGATAGAAGGCCACCGGATCTGGCGTGAACAGACCGCGCAATCCGAACGCCTGGTTGACTTCGTCCAGGTGGTTCCAGGGATAGTCGTCGCGCAGCACCGAGCCCCAGCGTGACGAGCAACGTCCGACCAGACCGTCATTGGCTGCGCCCTTGAAGCTGAGGGAACCGACGGCAAGGAGCCCATCGACCGGGTCCAGCAGATTCGTCACCACCCCGGTGCCACCCGCCGAGTAGTAGCGAACGCCGTTGACGTTGGCGGCCCCCTCACCGCAAGCGGTGACGGGTTTGCCAGCTGGGAAACGTTGACTGAAGGCAGCGCTGCCCGATGTGGTGAGGGAGCGCATCGCGGCGTCCGAATTTTGGGGCAGAGCACCACCCGCCAACGCGCTGATGATGCCGCCAAAGGCATTGAACAGCTTGGCGGCCACCGCCGTGCTGCCCGTACCGTCGAGCGCTGCGGCGATGTCATTGGCGACAGGACTTCCGGCGTGGGGGGTTCCGACCGTCGTGACCGACGCCACCAGATCCGGGGCAACGCCTGCGACGTAGCGGATCGTGTGTCCGCCGTGGCTGTGGCCGATCAGGTTGAACTTCTGGTGACCGTAGGCGGCCTTGAGGCGGCGCAGTTCGGCCAGCAGCTGTTCTCCCCGCACCTCGCTGGCGTTGGCGGCCGACTGCTGTGTCACGTACACCCGGGCACCGCCGTCGCGCAAGGCCGACGGGATGCCCCACCAGTAGTCGAACGGTCCGATGGCATCCCAGCCGAACAGCCCATGCACCAGCACGATGGGATGCCGGGTCTGGGTGTACCCGCTCTGGGCTTGTGCGGTGCTGACCGAAGCGCTGGCCAGCCATGCGGCGGCCACGCAGATCGTGACGGACAGGATCTTCTTCACGGTGTCTCCTCGGGTGGTGTGGGTGTTTGGTACCAGCGGGTTCCTGCTGGCAACGCGATTGGAAACGAACGACCGTTCGCCCGGGAAGAGGGTTAGTACCAATGGGTACTGGCGACGTCAGCACTCGATGATGTTGACCGCCAGGCCACCCCGCG
The DNA here is from genome assembly GCA_021166755.1 of Hydrogenophaga sp. Taxonomy (GTDB): domain Bacteria; phylum Pseudomonadota; class Gammaproteobacteria; order Burkholderiales; family Burkholderiaceae_C; genus Hydrogenophaga; species Hydrogenophaga bisanensis. Next base: position 3,712 of record JAJPEW010000302.1, read on the forward strand.
AGGTTTCCTTGTACTTGGTCTTCATGTCGGCCCCGGTCTCGCGCATGGTCTTGATGACCTTGTCCAGGCTGACGTAGTGGGTGCCATCGCCGCGCAGCGCCATGCGGGCGGCGTTGATGGCCTTGACCGAGGCGATGGCATTGCGCTCGATGCACGGAATCTGCACCAGTCCGCCGACCGGGTCGCAGGTCAGGCCCAGGTGGTGCTCCATGCCGATTTCGGCGGCATTCTCCACCTGTTCGGGTGTGCCGCCGAGCACCGCACACAGGGCACCCGCCGCCATCGAGCAGGCCACGCCCACCTCACCCTGGCAGCCCACCTCGGCACCGCTGATGCTGGCGTTTTCCTTGTACAGGATGCCGATGGCCGCCGCCGTGAGCAGGAAATCAACCACGCCGTCGTCGGAGGCGCTGGGGACAAAGCGGCGGTAGTAATGCAGCACCGCCGGGATGATGCCGGCTGCACCGTTGGTGGGCGCCGTCACCACCCGGCCGCCGGCAGCGTTTTCCTCATTGACCGCCAGTGCGTACAGATTCACCCAGTCGAGCACGGCCAGTGGATCGGTCAGGGCCTTCTCGGGGTGACCGGTCAGGTCACGATGCAGGCCTGGAGCCCGCCGGCGCACCTTGAAGCCACCGGGCAGGATGCCGTCGGTGGCGCAGCCACGTTGAACGCAGGCCTGCATCACCCCCCAGATGCGCAACAGGCCGGAGCGCACCTCTTCATCGCTGCGCCAATGGTGCTCGTTGACCCGCATGACGCCCGCGATGCTCAGGCCATGCTCGCGGCAGCGCTGAAGCAACTCGTCCCCGGTGCGGAAGGGAATGGGCAACTGGGTGGCGTCGGGCGCGATCACTTTCTGCCGTTCGCCATCGGCGGCCACGGCTTCGCTGACCACAAATCCGCCGCCGACCGAGTAGTAGGTCCGTTCAGCCAGCAGCGTCCCCTCCTTAGACCAGGCCGCCAGACGCATGCCGTTGGCGTGGAAGGGCAGGGGCTGGCGATAAAACGACAGGTCTTCCCGTTCATTCCACGCGATGCTGTGCTGCCCCATCAGCGCGATCCGACCTTGCTGGCGAATCGCCGCAATGGTGGGTTCCACCGACTCGATGGGGACCGTCTCTGGCTCCAGGCCGCACAGGCCGAGCAGCACCGCCTTGTCGCTGCCGTGGCCCTTGCCCGTGGCGCCCAGCGATCCATGCAGACCGCAGTGCACGCGAACCACCTGTTCGAGCTGGCCACTGGCCTGCAGTCCGCTCACAAACAGCCGGGCGGCCCGCATGGGCCCCACCGTGTGAGAACTGCTGGGGCCGATACCGATCTTGAACAGGTCGAACGCGGAGATGGCCATGGGCAAGGTCCTTTCTGGCAGGCTCAGGCGGTGGCAGGGACCAGCAACTGGCTGGGCGCCATCGTACGTGCCTTTTCTGCGATCTGGCTGCCGATCATGTCGGCGGTGACGGCCGACAAGGTCCAGCCCAGGTGACCGTGCCCGGTGTTGTAGAAGACGTTGGCCTGTCGACCCTGCCCGACGCGCGGCATCATGTTGGGCATCATCGGACGCAGGCCAGCCCAGGGCACCACCTGGCGGGTGTTCACACCCGGGAAGCACTGGTTGACCCAGTCGATCAGCGGTTTGATGCGATCGGCGCGGATGTCCCGGTTGTAGCCGTTGAACTCGGCGGTGCCGGCCACGCGGAAGCGGTCAACGCCCAGGCGGCTGGTCACCAGTTTGGTCTCGTCGTCCAGCAGGCTGACCGTCGGCGCCGCCTGCTGGCTCTGTGCGTCCAGCAGGTTGACCGTGATGGAGTAGCCCTTGACCGGGTAGATGTTGACGCGATCGCCCAGCTGAGCGGCCAAGGCGCGGCTGCCCACACCGGCACAGACCACCATGGCGTCGAAATGGTGCGGCTCCTCGCCGGCGTCGGTGCGCAGCGTCACCGTGGCCCGGCGGCCGTCGCTGGAGACGCGGGCCACCTCGCTGCCCCACAGGCAGCGCACACCCAGGCGTTCGATGGCCGCCGCCAGACCGTTGGTGAACTTGTGGATGTCACCGGTGGAGTCGCTTTCGGTATAGAAGCCGCCGTAGTACTGGCCGGCCAGCGTCGGTTCGATGGCGCGCATCTCCTCGGGCGTGACCGCCTGGCGCGGCAGACCGCCGGCAGCGAGCAGCTTGCTCACGCTGGCGGCATGGTCGTAGCCCTTCTTGTCGCGGTAGATGTGCAGGATGCCCTCTTTCTTCAGATCGAAGTCCACGCCCTCGGCGTCGGCCCAGCTGAAGAGGTGCTCACGTGCGGCAATCGCCAGACGAGCCGTGTCGATGGTGTTCTGCCGGTAGTGGGGAATGTTGGCGATGAACTCGGCGAACCAGCTGATCTTGTGCCAGCTCGGCTTGGGGTTGACCAGCAAAGGCGCATCGCTCTTGAGCATCCACTTGATGCCCTTGAGGATGGTGGACCAGTGGGTCCACACCTCGGCGTTGGAGGCCGACAGCTGACCGCCGTTGGCGAACGAGGTGTCCATGGCGGCGTAGCGGTGCCGCTCGAACAGGGTGACGGAGAAGCCGCGCTTGGCCAGCGCGTAAGCCGTGGTGACACCGGTGATGCCACCGCCAATGACAGCGATCGTTTGCATGAGACAGGCTCCAGAACGTCAGAGGGGAAAAGCGCGCTGCGCGCACCATGCGTGCGGCGTGCGCCCCCTCTGTTTGGAACCTGAGAGATTCATGACGGCCGTGGCCGCCACTTGCTCCTGCGGTGGACCGGGTGACGGAACCCGGCCGCTCTTCAGAGATGGAAACGTCGACCGGTCCTTTTGCCTGAGAGTTTCCGGGGCGGTTGCTCCTTCGGCGCCGGTCCGCTCGGGCGGACCGGTCTCTCCCGATCGATGTGGGGATTCTATGTGGGCTGGATCAGCTCATCAACCTCATTTCATCAGCTGGACCAGATACAGGCTGATGGAAGGGAATGCCACCAGCAACGCCAGGCGCAGCACATCGATGCCGATGAAGGGCACCAGACCGCGGAAGATGGTGCCCACCGGCACCTTGGGCAGGTTGGCTTTGAGCACGAACACGTTCATGCCCACCGGTGGCGTGATCAGGCCGATCTCGGTCAGCACCACCACGATGATGCCGAACCAGACCAGGTCGAAGCCCTGCGCGACCAGCGTGGGGGTGAACAGCGGCACGAAGATCAGGATGATGGCCATCGAGTCCATCACGCAACCCAGCAGCAGGAACACCGCCAGGATGGCCAGCAGCACGCCCATGCGCGACAGGCCCGAGTCCTGCACCAGCGACAGCAGCTCGTCGGCCAGGCCGGAGAAGCTGATCAGCTGCGAGAACAGCATGGCGCCGAACAGCACCACATAGAGCATGACCGAGGTGTGAGCGGTTTCCTTCATCACCTCGACGAAGCGTTGCAGGTTCAGACGGCGCTGCACCAGTGCGATCAGCAGCGCCAGGCCGGAGCCCATGCCGCCGGCTTCGGTGGCGGTGAACCAGCCCATGTACAGGCCACCGATGATGAGCAGGAACAGCGCGACGAAGGGCCAGACACCGGCCAGGGACTGCCAGCGCTCGCGGGCCGACACCGGGTTGCCGCGCGGCGCGTGTTCCGGCTTGAACCAGGCGATCAGGTAGATGACCAGCATGTACATGGCCAGGCCCAGCAGTCCGGGCAGCACGCCGGCGATGAACAGTTCGCCGATGTTCTGCTGGGTCAGGATGCCGTAAATCATCAGGATGATCGAGGGCGGGATCAGGATGCCCAGGGTGCCGCCGGCCGCGATGGTGGCCGAGGCCAGCCGGTCGGAGTAGCCGTACTGCTGCATGCTGGGGTACGCCACCTTGGCCATGGTGGCGGCGGTCGCGAAGCTGGAACCGCACACCGCGCTGAAGCCGGCGCAGGTGACCATGGTGGCCAGTGCCAGGCCGCCGCGCACCGCGCCCAGAAAGGCGTAGGCCGCACGGAACAGGTCTTCCGAGATGCCGGTGCGCGAGAGCACGTTGCCCATCAGGATGAACAGTGGCACCACGGCCAGTTCGTAGGAGAACGCCGCTTCGGAAAGCGTCATGGGGATCAGGGTGCGCGCCACCTCGAAGCTGTTGACCAGGCTGATGCCGCCAATGGAGACAGTCAGCAGCGCAATGCCCAGCGGCACGCGCAGAAAGGCCAGCAGCAGCACGGCCGCCAGGCAGATGAGTCCGATGGTCATGATGCAGCCTCTTCGCTGAAGTGTTCAGGCTGGGGCGCTGCGGCGAACAGGGCCAGCAGGGCGGACAGGGCGCTGGTGAATGCCATGAAGGCGTACATCCACGACCGCGGGACGGTCAGAGCGGGGCTGACCTCGTTGATCGCCTGGGCCTCGGGTACCGCCAGCGCGTATTCCCAGGCGATGAGGCCCAGCACGGCGGCGATCAGCACGTCCACCGCCTTGTGCCAGGGGCGCCAGAGCGGCTGCAGCAGCCAGCGGTCGAACAGGTCCACGCTGAGGTGGCCGCGCCGCGCGGTCAGCAGCGGCAGACCGCCGAAGATGATGAGCGCCATCAGGTGCTCGGTCATGTCGTTGGCGCCGAACACCGGCGTGTTGAACAGGCGCCTGCCGAGCACGTCGGTGAAGGTGAGGGCCACCATCGCCGACAGCAGGAGCACCAGCAGCAGGCCAACGCCGCGTTCGATACGGCCGAGCCAGGGCTTCATGCTCATCGTCTCCGTTCGGGGCCGGCTTACTTGGCCAGCAGCTTGTACTGCTGCTCGTAGTAACCAACCACCGCGTTGTGGTCGGCCACGCCGAACTTCGGTCCTTCGGCGGCCAGTTCCTGCAGCATGGTGGTGCGCACCTTGCGGATGTTGTCCAGCAGCGCCGCGCTGGGCTGGGCGAACTTGTGACCTTCGCCGCGCAGTTTCTCCTCCGAAGCCTTGTTCTGCTGGTCAAACTGCTGGCCCCAGCGGCGCGAGAGCGCCTCGCCCGAGAGTTTTAGGATCGCCTGCTGGTCGGCAGCGGACAGGCGCTGGAACTTGCCCTCGTTCATCACGATGAAGAAGGAGGCGTCGTACAGCCCACCCGGGATCAGCGTGTGGTTCTTGAGCTTGCCGTCGAGGCGGAAGTTGACCACCGACTCCATCGGGTGCAGCGAGGCGTCGATCACGCCGCCTTCGAGCATTTCATAGGCCTTGGGGCCAGGGCCGGCCACCGGAATGGCGCCCAGGTCTTCCAGCAGGCGCTTCTGGATTGGGCCGCCCATGCGCACCTTCTGGCCCTTGAGGTCGTCCGGCGTGTCGATGACCTTGGCCGGGTGATGGAACTGGCCGCCACCGAGCATGCCGGTACCCAGCATGACCACGCCCTTGAAGGCCTCGTTCTTCGCCAGGTACTTGTCGAAGGTGCGCCACAGGGCGACCGACGACGCCTCGCTGCTGGTACCCATCATGGGCAGTTCGGAGAACCACACGTGCTTGAAACGCTCAGGCTCGTAGGTGAAGTTGCCCCAGGTGATATCGGCCACGCCCTTGCGCGCCAGTTCCCAGTGCTGTGCGGGGGCGCCCACCGGCTTGGGCAGCAGGTTGATCTTCACGCGGCCCTCGGTGGCCTTTTCCACGTCGGCCATCCAGGGTTGCAGGATGTCCTTGACCACGTAGTGGTTGGGCGGCACCCAACTGGAGAGCGTGAGCGTGGTCTGCGCCCGGGCGGCCCCGGTGGCGCCCAGCAGGGCCAGGGTGGCGCCGGCGGCGATGGCATGCAGGCGGATACGAGCGTTCATGGGTTGTCTCCTCTATCGGGTGGTTGGGGTGGCTCAGGGGTGGGTGGGGGAAAGCAGTTCGTTGACCAGGGCGATCCAGTACGCGGCGCCGGGAGCGATGTTCTGGTCGTTGAAGTCGTAGGCGGGGTTGTGAACCATGCAGGCGCCGGGCTCGCCGTCGGCGCCGTTGCCGATGAACAGGTAGCAGCCGGGCACGCGTTCGAGCATGAAGGCAAAGTCTTCGCTGCCGGTCAGCATGGGTGCCTGCGCGATCTGGTCGGCCGGGAAATGCTGCTGTGCCACCGCCAGCGCGCGGGCGGTCTGCTGCGCGTCATTGACCAGCACCGCATAACCCGGGCGCCAGGCGATCTCGGCGCGCACACCGTAGCTCTGCGCCTGCAACTCGATCAGGGCCTTGATGCGGCGCTCCATGTCGCGCCGCACCTGCGGGTCCAGCGCGCGCAGGCTGATTTCCAGCCGGGCGCTGGCCGGGATCACGTTGTTGGCCTCACCCGAATGGATGGCGCCGACAGTGACGACCGCCGGCTGCATCGGGTCGACGTTGCGCGAAACAATGGTCTGCAGCGCCATGACCAGCGAGGCGGCGGCTACCAGCGGGTCGGTGGCCTTGTGCGGCATGGCGCCGTGGCCGCCCACGCCGTGCAGGGTGATGGTGGCGTAGTCCGACGAGGCCATGGTTGGCCCGCTGCGGAACAGCAGCTGCCCCTGCGGGAAGCCCGGCATGTTGTGCATGGCGAAGATGGCGTCGCAGGGAAAGCGCTCGAACAGGCCGTCTTCCATCATCTTCAGCGCGCCGCCGCCGCCTTCTTCGGCCGGCTGGAAGATCAGGTTCAACGTGCCGTCGAAGCGGCCGTGCTGCGCCAGGTGGTGCGCGGCGGCCAGGAGCATCGCGGTGTGTCCGTCGTGGCCGCAGGCGTGCATCACGCCGTGTTCGCAGCTGGCCCAGGCCGCGCCGGTGGCCTCGGCGATCGGCAGGGCGTCCATGTCGGCGCGCAGGCCGATCGAGCGGCTGGACGTGCCGCGCTTGAGCTGCCCTACCACGCCGGTGCCACCCAGACCGGTGGTGACCTCGTAACCCCAGGCGCCCAGCTGCGCCGCCACCAGGGCGGCGGTGCGACGCTCCTGGAACGCCAGTTCCGGGTGGCGGTGGATGTCGCGGCGCAGATCGATGAAGGTCTGCAGGG
>JAJPEW010000026.1 GCA_021166755.1 Hydrogenophaga sp.
CAAGGAAGTCAAGGATCAGGAGGTCTACATTGGCGAAGTGCCCCAGATGACCGACAATGGCGCCGTCATCATCAACGGTACCGAGCGCGTCATCGTCTCGCAGTTGCACCGTTCGCCAGGTGTGTTCTTAGAGCACGACAAGGGCAAGACGCACAGCTCCGGCAAGCTGCTGTTCTCGGCACGCATCATTCCCTACCGCGGTTCCTGGCTGGACTTCGAATTCGATCCGAAGGACATCCTGTACTTCCGTGTCGATCGCCGCCGCAAGATGCCGGTCACGATCCTGCTCAAGGCCATCGGCCTGACGCCGGAAACCATCCTGGCCAACTTCTTCGTCAACGACCACTTCCGCCTGATGGACAGCGGCGCCCAGATGGCGTTCGTGTCCGAGCGCCTGCGCGGCGAAGTCGCCCGCTTCGACATCACCGACAAGAGCGGCAAGGTGATCGTGGCCAAGGACAAGCGCATCACCGCACGCCATACCCGTGAGCTGGAACAGTCGGGCACGACCCACATCACCGTGCCGGAAGACTTCCTCATCGGCCGTGTGGTTGCCCGCACCGTGGTCGATCCGGACACTGGCGAAATCATCGCCAAGGCCAACGATGAACTGACCGAAACCCTGCTCAAGAAGCTGCGCTCGGCCGGCGTGCAGGACCTGCAGTGCATCTACACGAACGAGCTGGATCAGGGCGCTTACATCAGCCAGACCCTGCGCATCGACGAGACCGCCGATGAGTTTGCCGCCCGCGTGGCCATCTACCGCATGATGCGCCCTGGCGAGCCGCCGACTGAGGACGCGGTGCAGGCCCTGTTCCACCGCCTGTTCTACAACCCGGACACGTACGACCTCTCGCGCGTGGGCCGCATGAAGTTCAACGCCCGTGTGGGCCGTGACGAAGCCACCGGCCCGATGGTGCTGTCCAACGACGACATCCTGGCTGTGGTCAAGATCCTGGTGGACCTGCGCAATGGTCGTGGTGAAGTCGATGACATCGACCACCTGGGCAACCGCCGTGTGCGCTGCGTCGGCGAACTGGCCGAAAACCAGTACCGCACCGGTCTGGCCCGCATCGAGAAGGCCGTGAAGGAGCGTCTGGGTCAGGCCGAGCAAGAGCCGCTGATGCCGCACGACCTGATCAACTCCAAGCCGATTTCTGCGGCCCTCAAGGAGTTCTTCGGTGCGTCCCAGCTGTCGCAGTTCATGGACCAGACCAACCCGCTGGCCGAGATCACGCACAAGCGCCGCGTCTCGGCCCTGGGCCCGGGCGGTCTGACCCGCGAGCGCGCCGGTTTCGAGGTGCGCGACGTGCACGTGACCCACTACGGCCGCGTCTGCCCGATCGAAACGCCGGAAGGCCCGAACATCGGCCTGATCAACTCGCTGGCCCTGTACGCGCGCCTGAACGAGTACGGCTTCATCGAGACCCCGTACCGCCGCGTGGTGGACGGCAAGGTGACGAACCAGATCGACTACCTGTCGGCCATTGAGGAAGGCAAGTACGTCATCGCCCAGGCCAACGCGGCCCTGGACAAGGACGGCAAGCTGACCGGTGAACTGGTGTCGGCCCGTGAAAAGGGTGAATCGATCCTGACCCCGCCCGAGACCATCCAGTACATGGACGTGTCCCCGGCGCAGATCGTCTCGGTGGCCGCCTCGCTGGTGCCCTTCCTGGAGCACGACGACGCCAACCGCGCACTGATGGGCGCCAACATGTCCCGTCAGGCCGTGCCGACCCTGCGTCCCGAGAAGCCGCTGGTGGGCACGGGCATCGAGCGCGTGGCCGCCATCGACTCGGGTACCGTGGTGACCGCCAAGCGCGGCGGTGTGGTTGACTATGTGGATGCCACCCGCATCGTGATCCGCGTGAACGACGCCGAGGCCGTGGCCGGTGAAGTTGGTGTGGATATCTACAACCTGATCAAGTATCAGCGCTCCAACCAGAACACCAACATCCACCAGCGCCCCATCGTCAAGAAGGGCGACAAGCTGGCCAAGGGTGACGTGATCGCCGACGGCGCATCGACCGACCTGGGCGAGATCTCGATCGGCCAGAACATGCTGATCGCGTTCATGCCCTGGAACGGCTACAACTTCGAAGACTCCATCCTGATCAGCGAGCGCGTGGTCGCCGACGACCGCTACACCAGCATCCACATCGAGGAACTGGTGGTGATGGCGCGCGACACCAAGCTGGGCGCCGAGGAAATCACCCGCGACATCCCGAACCTGGCCGAGCAGCAGCTCAACCGCCTGGACGACTCGGGCATCATCTACGTCGGTGCCGAGGTGCTGCCGGGCGACGTACTGGTGGGCAAGGTTACCCCGAAGGGTGAGACCACGCTGACGCCGGAAGAGAAGCTGCTGCGCGCCATCTTCGGCGAGAAGGCGTCCGACGTGAAGGACACCTCGCTGCGTGTGGACCAGGGCTCGCAGGGCACCGTGATCGACGTGCAGGTCTTCACCCGCGAAGGCATCCAGCGCGACAAGCGCGCCCAGCAGATCATCGATGACGAACTCAAGCGCTTCCGTCTGGACCTGAACGACCAGCTGCGCATCGTCGAGGCCGACGCCTTCGACCGTATCGAGAAGCTGCTGATCGGCAAGGTGGCCAACGGCGGTCCGAAGAAGCTGGCCAAGGGCACGAAGATCGACAAGGCATACCTGGACGAAGTCGAGAAGTACCACTGGTTCGACATCCGTCCGGCAGACGATGACGTGGCCGCCCAGCTGGAGTCGATCAAGAACTCCATGGAGCAGACCCGCCACAGCTTCGACCTGGCCTTCGAAGAGAAGCGCAAGAAGCTCACCCAGGGTGACGAGCTGCCCGCCGGCGTGCTCAAGATGGTCAAGGTCTACCTGGCCGTCAAGCGCCGCCTGCAGCCTGGCGACAAGATGGCCGGCCGTCACGGCAACAAGGGTGTGGTCTCCAAGATCACCCCGGTGGAAGACATGCCCCACCTGGCCGACGGCACCCCGGTCGACATCGTGCTGAACCCGCTGGGCGTGCCTTCGCGCATGAACATCGGTCAGGTGCTCGAAGTCCACCTGGGCTGGGCCGGCAAGGGTCTGGGTCAGCGCATCGGCGACATGCTGCAGCGCGAAGCCGCCATGTCCGAAGTGCGTGCCTTCCTGGAGCAGATCTACAACAAGACCGGTCGCAAGGAAAACCTGGCCGACCTGTCCGACGACGAGATCCGCGCCATGGCGCAGGAGCTGACCAGTGGTGTCCCGTTCGCCTCGCCCGTGTTTGACGGTGCGTCCGAGCAGGAAATCATGGACATGCTCAAGCTGGCCTATCCGGACGACATCGCCAAGGCCAAGGGCCTGACGGCCACCCGCACCCAGGCACAGCTGTACGATGGCCGGACCGGTGAAGCATTCGAGCGCGTCACCACCGTCGGCTACATGCACTACCTCAAGCTGCACCACCTGGTGGACGACAAGATGCACGCCCGCTCGACCGGTCCGTACTCGCTGGTCACGCAGCAGCCGCTGGGCGGCAAGGCCCAGTTCGGTGGTCAGCGCTTCGGTGAGATGGAAGTGTGGGCGCTGGAAGCCTATGGTGCTTCCTACATCCTGCAGGAAATGCTCACCGTCAAGTCCGACGACGTGCAGGGCCGTACCAAGGTGTACGAGTCCATCGTCAAGGGCGAGCACGCGATCGACGCCGGCATGCCCGAGTCGTTCAACGTGCTGGTCAAGGAAATCCGTTCGCTCGGTATCGATATCGAGCTCGAGCGTTCGTGATTCACTGAAGAAAAGGAAACTGACACATGAAATCCTTGCTCGACCTGTTCAAGCAGTTCACGCCCGACGAGCACTTCGATGCGATCCGCATCGGTCTGGCGTCGCCGGAAAAGATCCGTTCCTGGTCCTTCGGTGAAGTCAAGAAGCCCGAGACCATCAACTACCGCACGTTCAAGCCCGAGCGCGACGGTCTGTTCTGCGCCAAGATCTTCGGTCCCATCAAGGACTACGAGTGCCTGTGCGGCAAGTACAAGCGCCTCAAGCACCGCGGTGTGATCTGCGAGAAGTGCGGCGTGGAGGTCACGCAGACCAAGGTGCGCCGCGAGCGCATGGGTCACATCGACCTGGCCGCCCCCTGCGCGCACATCTGGTTCCTGAAGTCCCTGCCGTCGCGTCTGGGCCTGGTGCTGGACATGACGCTGCGCGACATCGAGCGCGTGCTGTACTTCGAAGCCTATGTCGTGGTCGACCCCGGCATGACGCCGCTGAAGAAGTTCAGCATCATGTCCGAGGAAGACTATGACGCCAAGCGCCGCGAATACGGCGACGAGTTCATCGCCAAGATGGGCGCCGAGGGCATCAAGGAACTGCTGCAGTCGATCGAGCTCGACACCGAGATCGAGAAGCTGCGCAATGACCTGACCGGCTCCGAGCTGAAGATCAAGAAGAACGCCAAGCGCCTGAAGGTGCTGGAAGCCTTCAAGAAATCCGGCATCAAACCCGAGTGGATGGTGCTGGACGTGCTGCCTGTGCTGCCGCCTGACCTGCGTCCGCTGGTGCCGCTGGACGGTGGCCGCTTTGCGACCTCCGACCTGAACGACCTGTACCGCCGCGTCATCAACCGCAACAGCCGACTGCGTCGCCTGCTCGAACTCAAGGCGCCCGAGATCATCGCGCGCAACGAGAAGCGCATGCTGCAGGAGGCTGTGGACAGCCTGCTGGACAACGGCCGTCGCGGCAAGGCCATGACGGGCGCCAACAAGCGCGCGCTCAAGTCGCTGGCCGACATGATCAAGGGCAAGTCGGGCCGCTTCCGCCAGAACCTGCTGGGCAAGCGCGTCGACTACTCGGGCCGTTCCGTCATCACCGTGGGCCCGACCCTCAAGCTGCACCAGTGCGGCCTGCCCAAGCTGATGGCACTGGAGCTGTTCAAGCCCTTCATCTTCTCGCGCCTCGAAGCCATGGGCATCGCCACCACCATCAAGGCGGCGAAGAAGGAAGTGGAAGCCGGCACGCCGGTGGTCTGGGACATCCTGGAAGAGGTCATCAAGGAGCATCCGGTTCTGCTCAACCGTGCGCCCACGCTGCACCGTCTGGGTATCCAGGCCTTTGAGCCGATCCTGATCGAAGGCAAGGCCATCCAGCTGCACCCGCTCGTCTGCGCGGCCTTCAACGCCGACTTCGACGGTGACCAGATGGCTGTTCACGTGCCGCTGTCGGTGGAAGCCCAGCTGGAAGCCCGCACCCTGATGCTGGCCTCCAACAACGTGCTGTTCCCCGCGTCCGGCGAGCCGTCCATCGTGCCGTCCCAGGACGTGGTGCTGGGTCTGTACTACACGACCCGCGAGAAGATCAACGGCAAGGGCGAAGGCATGGTGTTCTCCGACGTGGCCGAAGTCCAGCGCGCGCTGGACAACGGTGCTGTCGAGATCACGGCCCGCATCAGCGTGCGCCTGACCGAATGGCTCAAGGACAAGGCCTCCGGCGAGTTCGTGCCCAACACCAAGCTGGTGGACACGACCGTGGGTCGCGCCCTGCTGTCGGAGATCCTGCCCAAGGGCCTGCCCTTCGAAGTGCTGAACAAGGCGCTGAAGAAGAAGGAAATCTCCAAGCTGATCAACATGTCGTTCCGCAAATGCGGCCTGAAGGAGACCGTGGTCTTCGCCGACAAGCTGCTGCAGAACGGTTTCCGCCTGGCGACCCGTGCCGGTATCTCCATCGCGGTGGACGACATGCTGGTGCCGCCGCAGAAGGCGGAGGTGATCGCCCGCGCCGAAGCCGAGGTCAAGGAAATCTCCCAGCAGTACGCTTCGGGTCTGGTGACCGCCGGCGAGCGCTACAACAAGGTGGTGGACATCTGGGGCAAGGCCGGTGACGAGATCTCCAAGGTCATGATGGCCCAGCTGGCCAAGCAGAAGACCATCGACGCTTCCGGCAAGGAAGTGGACCAGGAGTCGTTCAACTCCATCTACATGATGGCCGACTCGGGTGCCCGCGGTTCCGCAGCCCAGATCCGCCAGCTGGCCGGCATGCGCGGCCTGATGGCCAAGCCGGACGGCTCCATCATCGAGACCCCCATCACGGCGAACTTCCGTGAAGGTCTGAACGTGTTGCAGTACTTCATCTCCACGCACGGCGCCCGAAAGGGTCTGGCCGACACGGCGCTGAAGACGGCCAACTCCGGTTACCTGACCCGCCGTCTGGTGGACGTGACCCAGGACCTGGTGGTGACGCAGGACGACTGCGGCACGAGCAACGGCGCCCTGATGCGCGCCATCGTCGAGGGCGGTGAAGTGATCGAGTCGCTGCGCGACCGTATCCTGGGCCGCACCACCGCCGAGGAGGTCATCCACCCCGAGACCCGCAACGTGATCATCGGTGCCGGCGTGCTGCTGGACGAAGACATGCTCGACGAGCTCGAGGCGGCTGGCGTGGACGAGGTCAAGGTGCGCACCGCCCTGACCTGCGAGACCCGCTACGGCATCTGCGCCAAGTGCTATGGCCGCGACCTCGGCCGTGGTGGCCTGGTCAACATCGGCGAAGCGGTGGGCGTGATTGCCGCACAGTCGATCGGTGAACCCGGCACGCAGCTGACGATGCGCACGTTCCACATCGGTGGTGCCGCCTCGCGCGCCGCGGTGGCCTCCAGCGTGGAAGCGAAGTCCAACGGCATCATCGGCTTCAACGCCACGATGCGCTATGTGACCAACTCCAAGGGCGAGCTGGTGGTGATCGCGCGTTCGGGCGAAATCATCATCCAGGACGAGCACGGCCGTGAGCGCGAGCGCCACAAGGTGCCTTACGGCGCGACCCTGACGGTCAAGGCCGACCAGCAGATCAAGGCGGGCACGATCCTGGCCAACTGGGATCCGCTGACCCGACCCATCATCACGGAATTCGCCGGCCAGGTGAAGTTCGAGAACGTGGAAGAAGGCCTGACCGTGGCCAAGCAGGTGGACGATGTCACCGGCTTGTCCACCCTGGTGGTGATCGACCCCAAGCGCCGCGGCGCCGCCAAGGTGGTTCGTCCGCAGGTCAAGCTGGTCGACGCCCAGGGCAATGAGGTCAAGATCCCCGGCACCGACCACTCGGTGACGATCGGCTTCCAGGTCGGCGCCCTGATCCAGGTGCGTGACGGTCAGGACGTGGGCCCCGGCGAGGTGCTGGCGCGCATTCCGGTCGAAGGCCAGAAGACCCGCGACATCACCGGCGGTCTGCCCCGCGTGGCCGAACTGTTCGAAGCCCGTTCGCCCAAGGACAAGGGCATGCTGGCCGAAATGACCGGTACCGTGTCCTTCGGCAAGGAGACCAAAGGCAAGGTGCGTCTGCAGATCACCGATCCGGAAGGCAAGGTCTGGGACGAACTCATCCCCAAGGAGAAGAACATCCTGGTGCACGAAGGCCAGGTGGTCAACAAGGGCGAGAGCATCGTCGATGGTCCGGCCGATCCGCAGGACATCCTGCGTCTGCTGGGCATGGAGGAGCTCTCGCGCTACATCGTCGATGAGGTGCAGGACGTGTACCGACTGCAGGGTGTGAAGATCAACGACAAGCACATCGAGGTGATCGTTCGCCAGATGCTGCGCCGTGTCGTGGTCGAGAACCCGGGCGAGTCGTCCTACATCGCCGGCGAGCAGGTCGAGCGTTCGGAGATCCTCAACACCAACGACGAGCTGCGCAAGGAGGGCAAGGTGCCCGCCACGTACAGCAACGTGCTGCTGGGTATCACCAAGGCGTCGCTGTCGACCGACTCGTTCATCTCGGCCGCTTCCTTCCAGGAGACGACCCGCGTGCTGACCGAAGCGGCGATCATGGGCAAGAAGGACGAACTGCGTGGCCTCAAGGAGAACGTCATCGTCGGTCGTCTGATCCCGGCCGGTACGGGCATGGCCTACCACGATGCGCGCCGCGTCAAGGAGAAGATGGACGACGAAGAGCGTCGCGCCATCGCCGAGGCCGACGCGCTGTCGCTGGCTGCCGACCAGGCCGAAGCCGCCGAGGCTTCGGGCGCCGAGGGTTCGGCCGATTGATGATCGTCGCCGCCGCCTGACGGCCACCGCCTGAGAGCGGCAAGCCCCTGGCCATCCGGCCGGGGGCTTTTTTTTTGTCAGATGCCGGTTGCAGGGGGGGGCGACCCCCTGCGGTATATTGATCGCGCCGCATCACAGGGGCGGCGGAGCCTGTCCTGCAGGCAGAGAACGAGAATTTGACTGGAGGTTCGGGAATGTCGACAACCACATGGGTGTTGCTGGTGCTGGCGGTGCTGGTGCTTTTCTGGGCGGTAGGGGCCTACAACCGGCTGGTGCGCCTGAAGAATGCGATTGCCAATGCGTTCGGGCAGATCGATGTGCAGCTCAAGCGACGCTATGACCTGATCCCCAATCTGGTCGAGGTGGCGCGCAAGTACCTTGCCCACGAAGCGCAGACGCTGGAGGCGGTCATTGCCGCCCGCAACCAGGCCCGCAGTGCCGAGCAGACCGCCGCCGGTGCGCCACTCAACGCCGGGGCGATCGGCGCGCTGGTCGGCGCGGAGCAGGTGCTCGGTGGCGCCCTGGGGCGCCTGTTCGCGGTGGCGGAGGCCTATCCTGATCTCAAGGCCGATCAGACCATGCGCGAGCTCAGCGAAGAGCTCTCCAGCACCGAGAACCGGATCGGGTTCGCACGACAGGCCTACAACGACCATGTGCTCGAATTCAATGATGCCGCGGCGCAGTTTCCGACGTTGATCGTGGCGCGCCTGTTCGGCTTTCAGCCCTTGAGCATGCTGCAGTCCACCAGCAGCGAGGCTGAGCGCCAGCCGGTCAAGGTCACGTTCTGAGCCGACGGGCTGTTGTTCGGGGCAACCATCGGTGCTGATCTTTGAATCACAGCGTGATGCACGTGGCCAGACGCGCCGCTTGCTCTGGCTGTTCGCGCTGACGGTGCTGCTGCTGGTAGTCACCGTCAACCTGGCCTTGCTGGTGGGCTGGGGGCTGACCTGGGCGTTCTGGAAGCCTGGGGGATTTTCGCTACCCCGCTACTTCTTCGAAGTGAATACCGGGATGACCCTGCTGTTTGTCCTCGGGGGGTGGTGGGTGGAAGCCTCCCGCTTGTCCCAGGGCGGCGGCGTCGCACTGGCGCGGCAGATCGGCGCGCGCGAATTGCAGCCTTCGGGCAACATCGACGAGCAGCGATTTGGCAACATTGTCCATGAAATGGCGATTGCCTCGGGCATGAAGCCGCCCGCGACCATGGTGCTGGCCAGGGACGCCTACATCAATGCCCTGGCAACCGGGTGGGACGAGGCGGATGCGGTGGTCGCGGTGACGCGGGGAGCCCTGGAACACCTCACCCGGGAGGAGCTGCAAGGTCTGGTGGCCCATGAGCTGAGCCACATCCGCGAAGGCGATACCCGGCTCAACATGCGCCTGGTGGGCATGGTGTTCGGTCTGGAGATGCTGTACCGCCTGGGTCATGAGTTGTTCGAGCCGGACGAACGCGACCGGCGCATGGTGCTGGCCTTGCTCGGCTTGTGCCTCATGGTGGCCGGGTGGCTCGGATGGGTAGCGGGGCATGCCCTGCAGGCCGCGGTGTCCCGGCAACGCGAGTATCTGGCCGATGCCCGGGCGGTCCAGTGGACCCGCAGCCGAGACGCCATCGGCGGCGTGCTGCGCAAGATCATGACCCAGCAGCGCGAAGGCGCAGAGCGGCGCCGCATCGGCTCCATGGTGCAGCACATGCTGCTGGTGGGCAGTGAAAGCGGCAAGGTGGCGGGCTGGTTTGACTCTCACCCGACCCTGGAGCAACGCGTGCGACGCATCTACGGGCGAGCCATGCCGGCCATGCCGCTGCCCAAGGAACGGGACCAGGGTGCACCGAGCGCGTTCCGCACGGCGGCAACCGATGATGCCGGCGGACCCGGCTGGACGATGAGTTGATGGACCCCACAGAACACACCCGCACACCCGCCGGCCATCCCCGCGGTGGCCTGACGGGCCCCGACCTGGCGGCGCAGCTCGTTCAGGTGGCACGCTGCGTGAAGGGCGTTGTCCAGGGGAAATCGCTCACCGATCTCCTGGGCGCGGTGCCGGCCGACTTGCGCCCGGGCGTCCAGGCCCTGAGCTTTCACGTGCTGCGACGATGGGGACGGGCACAGGCGTTGGTCCGCCGCCTGGCGCCCCGCAAGCCCGATGCGCTCACCGATGCCCTGCTGACATCGGCGGTGGCCTTGATGCCCGATGAGACGGGCGACGGGGGGGGCGTTGATGCGCCGCGCTACAGCGCCCACACCGTGGTGGACCAGGCGGTGGAAGCCGCCAAGAAGTCCCCTGACACGCGGCGGCAGGCAGGGTTCATCAATGCCTGCCTGCGTCGTCTGCGGCGCGACGCACAGGATCTGGCCGCCGGTCTGGATGAAGACCCACAGGTCCGGTGGAACCACCCGGTGTGGTGGGTGCAGCGCCTGCGCCACGATCACCCGGCGCACTGGCAGGCCATCCTGCAGGCCAATGACCGACCCGGACCGATGACCCTGAGGGTGAATCGCCGGCAGCAGAGCCGGGGTGCCTATCTGGAGCGGTTGCGGGACGTGGGCATGGAGGCCACGCCAGTGGGCGAGGACGGTCTGGTGCTGCAACAGCCGCAACCGGTGCACCGGCTGCCGGGCTTCGAGCAGGGCGCCTGCTCGGTGCAGGATGCGGCAGCGCAACTGGCCGCTCCCCTGCTGCTGGCTGGCATGTCGCCCAGGCGCCTTGATGGCGGACGCTGGCGGGTGCTCGATGCCTGCGCCGCGCCAGGCGGCAAGACGGCGCACCTGCTGGAGATGGCCGATCTGGATCTTCTGGCCCTGGACATGGATCCGGTCCGCTGCGAGCGCATCGGCGAGAACCTCCGACGCCTGGGTCTGTCGGCCGACCTCCGCGCGGTGGATGCCTCCGACACCGCCGCCTGGTGGGACGGGCGCCCGTTTGACGCCATCCTGCTCGATGCCCCATGCTCAGCGTCGGGCATCGTCCGCCGCCACCCCGACGTGCGCTGGCTTCGTCGTGACGCCGACATCGGGCAGCTGGCCGGGATTCAGCGACAGCTGCTGGATGCCCTCTGGCCCTTGCTGGCGCCAGGGGGACGCCTTCTGTATGCCACCTGCTCGGTGTTCCGGCAGGAGGGTGAGGCGCAGGCGGCGGCGTTTCTGTCGCGCCACAGTGACGCTTGCCGGCAGCCCTCGGCCGGGCATTTGTTGCCTGGATTGACCGGAGGGACTGCCGACATGGCCGACAATGTGCCGGGTGGATATGACGGTTTCTTCTACGCCCGGTTTGACAAGCAGATCGGCTGAGGGCGGTTCCTTGCTCAGGCGATGCCTGGGATGGCTGCCGGCCGTGTTGCTGATGTGGCTGGCGGGACTGTTTCCCCTGCAGGCGCGCGAACTGGAGGCCGAGCAACTGTCGCTACAGCGGACCGCCGACGGCATTTACTTGACCACCCGGCTGGTGATGGACGAACCCCCGTCTGCGGTCGAGGATGCCCTGTTGCGCGGCGTGCCCCTGTACTTCGTCTGGCGTGCCGATGTCTACCGGGAGCGCTGGTACTGGACCGACAAGCGGGTGTCGACGGTAGTTCGGACGATGCGGCTGGCCTACCAGCCGCTGACGCGACGCTGGCGCCTGAGCCTGGCGTCGGAGCCCGCCAGCAGCGGGGCGAACCTGCAGTACGCGGTGCACCAGAATTTCGAGTCCCTGGACGACAGCCTCAGAGCCATCATGCGCGTGGTGCGCTGGCGACTGGCACCGGCGGGAGACCCCGAGGACGACGATGCCCACCGCATCGAGTTGAGTTTTCGCCTGGACCTCTCGCTGCTGCCCAGGCCGTTCCAGATCGGACTGGTCAACCAGGCCGACTGGGCCATCGAGTGGCGCCACAGCCTCTCCATGAAAGCGGTGGCCGCCACTGCAACCGACCTTCCCTCCGAATCGTCCGCATCCCCTGAGCCCAATGGCTCGGCCCCGCGCTGACGGGGCGCCAGATCCTCCACACCATGGACGCGCGCAGCCGGTCTCCCCACAAGCAGGCCACCTCTCGCCGGTGGGCGCTGGTGGCCGGGCTCGTTTTCATGACGGGCGTGGCCCTGGTACTGATGTTCATGCTGACGCTGGCCACGGGCAACCGGGCACGCTACGAGGAAAACTTCACCTGGCTGGCGGTGGTGAACCTTGCGGTGGCGGGTCTGCTGCTGGCGGTCATCGTCTGGTTGCTGGTCCGGCTGGCCGGTCGCTGGCGGCGGGGCAAGTTCGGCAGCCGCCTGCTGGCCAAGCTGGCGGTGATCTTTGCGGTGGTGGGCTTTGTGCCGGGTTTGCTGATCTATACGGTCTCCTACCAGTTCGTGTCGCGCTCGATCGAGAGCTGGTTCGATGTGCGTGTCGAGACCGCGCTGTCGGCGGGGCTGAACCTGGGCCGCACCGTGCTGGATACGCTGACGGCGGATGTCAGCGCCAAAACCCGGCTGGCGGCCGACGAGCTTGCCCGTCAGGCCGAGGCGCCGGGCGGCATCGCGCTGGAGCGGATCCGCCAGCGGCTGGGTGCGACCGATCTGGTGCTGTGGAGCGCGTCCGGTGAGGCCTTGGGCAGCGCGGGGGACTCCCGGTTCTCCTTGCGACCGGAGAGACCTTCGGCGGGGTTGGTACGGGCGGCCCGCAGCGAGCGGGTGGTGGCACAGATCGAGGGGCTGGAGGAGGGCAGCGAGAACGCCATGGAAGCGGCGGTGGCCGCGGGCCAGTCGCGCATCCGGGTGCTGGCGCTGGTCGGACCCTCGGGCTTCGGGTTCGGTGGGGAGTTGCGGTATCTGCAGGTATCCGTTCCGTTGCCCCCCGTGCTGGTCAGCGATGCGTTGGCGGTGCAGGCTGCCAACCGCGAGTACCAGGAGCGGGCGTTGGCACGGGAGGGGTTGCGCCGCATGTACATCGGCACCCTGACGCTGTCGCTGTTCCTCGCGGTGTTCGGCGCCATTCTGCTGGCGGTGCTGCTGGGCAACCAGCTCATCCGTCCGCTGCTGGTGCTGGCCGAAGGCATGAGGGAGGTGGCGGCGGGCGATCTCTCGCCCAAGGAGTCCATGGCCTCGCGTGACGAGCTCGCGGGTCTGACGCGCACGTTTGCGCGCATGACGCAGGACCTGTCCGAAGCCCGGACCGCGGTCCAGCACAGCATGGAGCAGGTGGATGCCGCCCGTGACAACCTGCAGACCATCCTGGACAACCTGACGGCCGGTGTGGTGGTGTTCGGGCCTGACGGTCTCATCCGCAGCGTGAACCCGGGCGCGGCGCGCATCCTGCACCTGCCGATGGATCGGCAGGTGGGCTTGCTGCTGGGGGATCTGCCTGGGGTAGAACCGTTCACCGCGGGTGTGATGCAGCAGTTCGAACGCTTCCTGGGAGAGGAAATGCCGCACGATGGCGGCCATTGGCAGCAGTCTTTCGAACTGCAGGCCGGCGGCGACACGCCTTTCGAGCAGGGCATCACGCTGATTGCCCGCGGCGCCCTGCTGCCCAACGGTGACCGGCTGCTGGTCTTCGACGATGTGTCGGAAGTGGTGTCGGCGCAGCGTGCAAAGGCCTGGGGCGAGGTGGCGCGCCGGCTGGCCCATGAGATCAAGAATCCCCTGACGCCCATCCAGCTCTCGGCCGAGCGGCTGGCCATGAAGCTGCAGGGCAAGGTGCCGCCGCCCGAGCAGGCGGTGCTGGACAAGTCGGT
>JAJPEW010000041.1 GCA_021166755.1 Hydrogenophaga sp.
AACACGCGCCTGGAGTTCTCCAGCATCCACAGCGTGGGTGAGGCGGCGTACGCCGACCGGGGCATGGACGGTGTCAAGTTCGATCGGAGCAACTATGGCCTGAAGTTCGAGAAGAAGCACCTGGGTGGACTGATCGACGCGGTGGACGCACAGGTCTACTACAACTACGTCGACCATGTGATGGACAACTACTCGTTGCGACGCTTCATGCCCACCGCCATGATGGCCAATCCCTCGGTCAGCAACCCTGACCGCAAGACGACCGGGGGTCGCGTGGCGCTGACGCTGGTGCCCGGTGAGCGCACGCAGGTGATCGCGGGTTTGGACCAGCAGTCCAACACGCACACGGTGCGCTCGTCTATGAATGCCACAGTCATGCCCTACGAGGCCAAGCCACGCACCGACGACGCCGCGTTCCGCAACCTGGGTCTGTTTGCCGAGGCCACGCATGAACTGAGCGACAGCCGTCGGCTGGTGATGGGGTTGCGGGCAGACCGCTGGAAGGCCGAGGACCGTCGTCAGACACTGGCGGTGGGGATGATGAGCATGCCCAACCCGACCCGTGGGCAGACCCGAGAAGAGACCCTGCCGTCGGGCTTTGCGCGCTATGAGTGGGACCATGCAGGCGGAGGCACCGCCTACGTGGGTGTTGGTCATGCCCGCCGGGCGCCCGACTACTGGGAACTGATTGCCAAGGAGTCGACCGGCAGCCTCAGCGCCTTTGACAGCCTCAAGCCCGAGAAAACCACGCAGCTGGATGTCGGCAGCACCTGGAAGCAGGGCGCCTGGGAAGCCTCGGTCTCGGGCTTTGTCAGCCGCGTCGACGACTATGTGCTGATCCAGACCGCCCATGCCAAGCCGGCCATGGGTGGCATGACCAGAACTACCACTGTGGCCCGAAACATCAAGGCCACCACCTATGGTGCCGAAGCGGGCGTGAACCATGCATTCAACGCATCCTGGAAGGGCCTGGCCAGCCTGGCCTGGGTGCGCGGGCAGAACGACACCGACGACCGTCCGCTGGGTCAGATGCCACCGCTGGAAGCCCGCTTCGGGCTGGACTGGACGCAGGGCCGATGGACCGCCGGTTCGCTGCTGCGCGTGGTGGCGGCGCAGAACCGCTATGCCTTGAATCAGGGCAACATCGTGGGCCAGGATCTCGGGCCAACCTCGGGCTACTCGGTGTTCTCCGTAAACGGCAGCTACCGCTGGAGCGACAGCGCCCGCGTGAGCTTCGGCATCGACAACCTGTTTGACCGGACCTACGCGGAAGCCGTCAGCCGTGGTGGTGCCATGGTGGCCGGTTACGACCGGATCCTGCGTGTCAACGAACCCGGGCGCACCGTTTGGGTCAAGGCACAGTTCACGCTGAAGTGAAGCAGAGGAGGGGCGCCCCCATCGATAATGCTGGCGAGAAGGGGGCTCCTCTCCGCCTGTGCCTGTGACCTCGGGTCTTGCACGGTACCCCATGGATCAACGGTGCACCGCACGCATGGACGAAATCAACCAGTTTCTGTTTCCCTTGTGGAACCTGTCGCCGGCCGCGCCTGGCTGGCTGGTCACGCTGGCCCGCCTGAGCAGCGAATACCTCTCCAAGATCGCCCTGGCCTGGGCGTTCGTTCTGCTGGTGTTCGGGAAACCGGCGTGGCGCCGCATGGCCATCCAGGTGCTGGTGGCCATCGCCATCGTCTGGCTGGTGGCGCGCGGCATCCATGAGACCTGGCCGCAACCCAGGCCCTTCATGGTCGGGCAGGGGCATCAGTGGATCGAGCATTCGCCTTCACCTTCCTTTCCCAGCCGCCATGCCACCATTGCCATGGCTTTTGGTGTCATGGCGTTGTTGACAGCGCCGCGCCGCTGGGTGGGTGTGCTGTGTCTGGTGGTGGCATTGATGGTGGGCTGGAGCCGGGTGGCGCTGGGCGTTCACTTCCCGATGGACATCATTGCCGGCGCGCTGATTGCCACGCTGGTGGCCGTGGTGGTTCACCTGGCCTGGCGTGTCCGGGAACGGTCAGGTCGATTGCCTACAATTTGAGTCGCTCCTTTCCGACCTTCAACGGCCCCGCGAGGCCCGCCACACCATGAAATTCATCCGCTTCTCCGACCTCTGTGCCAATGGCCAAGCCAAGGGCAAACGCGTTTTCATCCGTGCCGATCTGAACGTGCCGCAGGATGACGCGGGCAACATCACCGAGGACACCCGCATCCGCGCCAGTGTGCCGGCCATCCAGATGGCGCTGGACGCGGGCGCCGCCGTCATGGTGACCAGCCATCTGGGTCGCCCCACCGAGGGTGAGTTCAAGCCCGAGGATTCGCTGGCCCCGGTGGCCAAGCGCCTGGGCGAACTGCTGGGCCGCGAGGTGCGCCTGGTGGCCAACTGGGTGGATGGCGTGGAAGTGGCACCGGGTGAGCTGGTGCTGCTGGAGAACTGCCGCCTGAACGTGGGCGAGAAGAAGAACAAGCCCGAGCTGGCCGCAAAGCTCGGCAAGCTGTGCGACATCTTCGTGCACGACGCCTTCGGCACCGCGCACCGCGCCGAGGGCACCACCTACGGCATCGCCGAGACCGCGCCCATCGCATCGGCCGGCCCGCTGCTGGCCGCCGAAATGGATGCGATCAGCAAGGCCCTGGCCAACCCGAAGCGTCCCCTGGTGGCCATCGTCGCCGGCTCCAAGGTCTCGACCAAGCTGACCATCCTGCAGGCCCTGGCCAAGAACGTCGACGGCCTGATCGTCGGCGGCGGCATCGCCAACACCTTCATGCTGGCGGCCGGTCTGAAGATCGGCAAGAGCCTGGCCGAACCCGATCTGGTGGGCGAAGCCAAGGCCGTGATCGACGCTATGAAGGCACGCGGCGCCGAGGTGCCGATCCCCGAGGATGTGGTGTGTGCCAAGGCCTTTGCCGCCGACGCACCGGCGACCGTCAAGGCCGCGACCGAGGTGGCCGATGACGACCTGATCCTGGACATTGGCCCCAAGACCGCCGCCAAGCTGGCCGAGAAGCTCAAGGCCTCGGGCACCATCGTCTGGAACGGCCCGGTGGGCGTGTTCGAGTTCGCCGCGTTCGAGAACGGCACCAAGGTCATCGCCCAGGCGATTGCCGAGTCCAGCGCTTTCAGCATTGCCGGTGGTGGCGATACGCTGGCCGCGATTGCCAAGTACGGCATTGAGAAGGACGTGGGCTACATCTCCACAGGTGGCGGCGCCTTCCTGGAGGTGCTGGAAGGCAAGACCCTTCCGGCATTCGAAATTCTGGCCAAGCGCGCCGGGTAACTGGCCCCCACGCTCCTGTTGAACAAAATGGCGACCCGAGGGTCGCCTTTTTGTTGGGTGTTTGCGTACCGTTCAGGAGGCCTTGGCCTTCTGCATCAGCTGGCGAACTTCTTCGCGCCGGCCCTTGTCAGCCAGTGAGCGGCCAGGACGGTCCGGGGCCTGCAGGGCTTTCTGCAGGTACGGCAGGGCGGTCTCGGCTTTGTCGTTTTCCAGCAGGAACTCACCGTAGAAGAAATTCGGGTCGATGCCTTGCGGGTTGATGGCCAGGGCTTTTTGAAGCAGTTCGCGCGCCTGCTTCTTGTCGCCGAAGCCGATGGGCCAGCCGGGCACCTTGTAGTACAGCACGCCCAGGCTGTTGTAGGCCGAACCGTCCAGCGCCTTGCCGTCGATCTGGATGGCCTGCTCGTACAGACCCTTGGCCTGCTTGACCAGGGGCAGCGCGCCCAGACCGCCCTTTTCGCCGGCCAGCGAGCTGACGATGATGCCTTCCCAGATCAGCGTTTCGGCCTTGCCGGGATGGGCCTGGCTCAGGGCACGGGCGCGTGCGGCCAGGGCTTCAAAGCGCTTCTCGCGTTCGTTGGCGGGTGCCTGGTAGCGGACGGCCTCCCAGCCTTGTTGCAGTTCCTGGACGGCGTCGTCGACGCCCGCGGCCTGTCCCCACAGGGGGGTGGCGAGCAGCAGGGCGGTCATCGAGGCACTGATCCAGTGGCGGCGGGTGATGCGGGTGGGATTCATGGTCGGGGTCTCCTGGATGGAAAGTAAAGGGTCAGGTGCGGGCCACCCGGTTGGTGGCCGCGTGGTTCTGCAGGGATTGGCGGTGGCGCCGGAAGCTGCCGTCCAGCCATTCGGGGGCCAGCCCGTTCAGGCGCGCCGCCAGCTTTTCGGGGAAGCCCAGCACGCGCTCGACCGCCTCGTCCTCGAGCATCTGCACGATCGCGCCAGCCACCACCTCAGGGCTGTCCTGCGCGGTGCCGGTGGCGCGGTTGTAGGCTTGCACGGCGGCGCTGTTGAAGCCGGTGTCGGTGCTGCGCGGGCCGATGTACTGGACCTTCACGCTGCTGCCGGACAACTCGCGGCGCAGGGCCTGGGCGAAACCATGCACCCCGAACTTGCTGGCGCTGTAGACGCTGTAGCCCGGCAGCCCGATGCTGCCCAGCGCCGAGCCCACAAACAGGATCCGGGCGGCGGGCAGGGTCTGCAGATGCGGCAGCAGCGCCTGGGTGAGCAGCATGGGGGCCAGCAGGTTGGTCTGCAGCACCGCCGCCATTTCATCGGGTGAATGCTCGGCCAGCGGACCGAAGGAGGGCAGCCCGGCGTTGTGGATCACGACATTGCAGCCCAGCCGCGCCGATTCGCTGGCCAGGCGGGTGATGTCATCTTGGCGCGTCAGGTCCGCTGGCACCCACTTCAACCGGGACGGGGAAATGCCCTCGCCGGTCAGTTCCCGGTGAAAGCTCTCCAGCGCGGGGACCGAGCGGCCCACCAGCATCACCGAAGCGCCGGCCGCCAGCAGGGCGCGGGCCGTGGCTTTGCCGATGCCGCCGGTGGCGCCGGTGAGCAGAACGCGCGCGTCCTGGGCCTTCATGCCGCCACCTCGTCGGCGATGGCCGCCGTCGGTGCGGGCTGAGGCAGGGGGAGGCTTCGGAAGACGTCGGCGTACAGGTGATAGAAGGCGCGGGCGGCGTCAATGATGGCGGCCTGGTCGGCGGGATCCTGGATCTGGTCCATGAGCAGCGCGAAATGGGCCGTGTGCTCCTGGTCCAGCGTACCGTGCGAACGCAGATAGCTGAAGGCCGAATCGGGCAACCCCAGACCCCCCTGGATCTTGTCGGCCGCCATCAAGGCCAGGGCCACGCTGGTGCCTTCAAGGACGTAGACCATGCCGAAGAAACCCAGCGGGTTGCGGCGCGCGATCAGGTCGTAGGCGTAGGCCACCATGACCTCGGTGGCCAGGGCTGGCCGTCCGTGGCGCACGGCCTCGGCATCCGCGCCGCAGGCGGCGATGTCGTCCAGGATCCATTCGTCGTGACCCTGTTCTTCCTCCACGTACTCGTCCATGGCGTCATTGAGCCAGGTGTGGTGCGCCGGCAGGGCGGCCTTGCACGCCTTGAGCAGCGGCACCGTGTGGCGTACATGGTGGTAGGCCTGCGTGAGGAAGGCCACGTAGCTGGGGATGGAGACCCGGCCTTGCAAGGCGCCCTGGATGATGGGGACCGACAGCAGTTCCTGCTGGGCCAGGCGGGTCTGGGCGATCAGTTGGTCGTGAAAGGACATGGGGTTCTCCTGAAAAATCATGCGGTGGCCGCCGGCACCAGGGCATCGGTGTGGCGCTGGAAGATGGCGTCGCGTTGCGGACGACCATTGGCGGTGGCCAGGCCGCTGGCGGTGTTGAAGGGTTCCTGGGCGCGGACCCAGTGACCGATGCGTGCGTAGTCCGGCAGGTTGTGGTTGGCCGCTTGCACCGCGGCCTCGATCTGCTCATCGGGGACCGACGGCTGCAGCGGCCAGATCACCGCGCTCAGCTGGGGTTGGCCTTCGCCGAAGACCACGGCCTGCGCGACCACGGATTCGCCACGCAAGGCGGTCTCGACCCACTCGGGCGAGACATTGCGACCATAGGCGGTGATGAGCACATGGCGCAGGCGGCCGTGAACGTGGAGGAAGCCATCGGCATCGAGATGTCCGATGTCGCCGGTGGCCCACCATGACGGTGCCGGTGCGGTCTCGCCCAGGTAGCCGGCCATCAGGCTGCCGGCGATGTGAATCTGCCCCTGTTCGTCGATGCGCAGTTGGGTGTGTGGCAGCGCCCGGCCGGCGCTGCCCGGCCGGCTGGCACCCGGCAGGTTCAGGGTCTGCACCGACGAGCCTTCGGACAGGCCGTAACCTTCGTAGGCGGGGATGCCCACGGCATGGGCATCCTCGATCAACCGCGTGCCGACCGCGGCACCGCCGACGGCCACCATCTTCAGCGACGCGGGGGCGCGCTGCCCGGTGGCCTGCAGCCACAGGGTCCAGGCCCTGAGCATCTGCGGCAGCAGGATCAGACTGTCGGGCGCGTGTTGGACGACCGTCTGGTGGAACACCGCCGGGTTGAAGCTGGACGAACCGCTCAGCCCGACACGTTCGAGCGGCAGCACCACACACTGCGCGCCGTGTGCCAGGGGGGCCATGACACCCGCGATGTTCTCCAGCAAGACGGGCAGCGGCAGCGCGCACAGGTGCTTCTGGATGTCCAGTGGCGCCAGCGCCTGCACGAGGCCCTGGACCACGTGGTCCATGCCCTGGGCACTGAGGCAAACCCCTTTGGGGTTGCCGGTGGTGCCCGAGGTGAAGGTGATCTTGCAGGTGCCCTCCGGCATCGGGACCTTCCGTCCGGGCAGGCTCAGTTGCGTCAGCATCTGGACACCGGCGGCCAGCGCGCGATGGGGGAGTCCGGCCCACCGTGATGCCATGGCAGAGGGTGCGATCAGGGTGTCGGTGCCACTGGCCGCGAGGGCGTGCTGAACCTGGGCCTCGGTGAAGAACACCGGGATCGGGATGTGCACCGCGCCGGCGCGTGCGAGGGCCATGTCCACGATCACCCAGGCCGGGCCGTTGTCCAGCAGGGTGGCGACGGTTCGCACCCCCTGCTTCCTGAACTCACCGGCCAGGCGAGTGACCTCGGCGTCCAGTTGTCCGTGGGTCAACTGCCCATGCTCGTGGGTGAGGGCGGGTCGAAAACGATCAATCATGAGGCAGTTCTCTGAAGTTGTGATGGGGTG
>JAJPEW010000046.1 GCA_021166755.1 Hydrogenophaga sp.
GGCCGTGGGTCACCAGCTTGACGTCCTTGGGCAGCTTCAGGTCACCCGTGTGGATGGTGGCACCCTTCTCGACCTTGGACAGATCCACCTCGATGAACTCGGGCAGCTGCATGGCCAGGCATTCGATCTCGATTTCGGTGACGACGTGGTTCACCAGGCACTTGTCGTTCTTGACGGCCGGCGAGTTCTCGGCACCCACGAAGTGCAGGGGCACCTTCTTGTGCAGGCGGGTCTTCTCGTCCACGCGCTGGAAGTCCACGTGCAGGACCAGGGGCTTGAACGGGTGGTACTGCACGTCACGCAGCAGCACCTTCTCGACCTTGCCATTGAGCTCCATGTCGAGGATGGAGGCGTGGAAGGCTTCCTTTTTCAGGGCGTGCCACAGGGCGTTGTGATCGACTTCGATCGTGGCGGGGGCGGTGCTGCCACCGAAAACGATACCGGGCGCACGGCCGGTGTTGCGCAGGCGGCGGCTCGCACCCGTGCCCTGCTTGGTACGCTCAAAAGCGACGAATTGCATGTCTGACTCCAGTTGAGGGGTTCCGCGACCAGAACGCCTCTGTTTCAAAATGGCCGCCACCGTGGCGGCCGGCTTCTTGCTGCCTCAGAACAGGTTGTCCTGATCGGCGAACAAACTCATGACCGACTCGCCTGAGGCAATGCGCGCAATGGTCTCGGCCATCAGCGGCGCCACGGAGAGTTGGCGGATCTTGCTGCAGGCCTGCGCGGCCTGGGACAGCGGAATGGTGTTGGTCACCACCACCTCGTCCAGGGCCGAGCCCTTGGCAATCCGGTCGATGGCCGGACCCGAGAAGATGGGGTGGGTGCAGTAGGCATACACGTTCTTGGCACCGCGCTCCTTCAGGACCTCGGCGGCCTTGACCAGCGTACCGGCGGTATCGATCATGTCGTCCATGATCACGCAGTTGCGGCCTTCGATATCGCCGATCACGTGCATCACTTCGGAGACGTTGGCCTTGGGCCGGCGCTTGTCGATGATCGCCATGTCGCAGCCCAGCTGCTTGGCCAGGGCACGGGCGCGCACCACGCCGCCCACGTCGGGCGACACCACCAGCAGGTCGGGGTAGTTCTTGGCCCGCAGGTCACCCAGCAACACAGGCGACGCGTAGATGTTGTCCACCGGGATGTCGAAGAAGCCCTGGATCTGGTCGGCGTGCAGGTCCATGGTCAGCACGCGGTCGACGCCGACGGTCTGAAGCATGTTGGCCACCACCTTGGCCGAGATCGGCACGCGGCTCGAACGCGGACGGCGGTCCTGACGCGCGTAACCGAAGTAGGGGATGACCGCGGAAATGCGCTCGGCCGAGGCGCGTTTGAGAGCGTCGACCATGATGAGCAGTTCCATCAGGTTGTCGTTGGTCGGCGCGCAGGTCGACTGAATCACGAACACATGGCGGGCACGCACGTTCTGCGTGATCTCGACCGTGACTTCGCCGTCAGAGAAGCGCCCCACGTTGGCTGCACCCAGCTGGGTGTTCAGGTGAAGGGCAATCTCGGACGCCAGCACCGGATTGGCGTTGCCGGTGAAGATCATGAAGTCCGGCGACTGAACTTGGGCGGTGTTTCCAGCTTGCATGGCGTCCCCAGCGGCATCAACGAAAAAAGAGGCCGCGCAACGTACTGTCAGGCGGCCTGTCTCTGCGGTATCAAAAGGTTTGGCAGGGGAGGAAGGACTCGAACCCTCGCATGCCGGAATCAAAATCCGGTGCCTTAACCAACTTGGCGACTCCCCTACGCAGGTTGACGACTTGGAAATACCTTGCCGTCCACCGAAATTGTCGCTGGTTGCCCATCAACTGGACCAACTGTGCAGCACCGGTATTCTAACCTGTGTGCCAATGGGCCAATGGATGCACATCCATGTTGCTGCATGTCTGAACCCGCCATCCTTCAGGATGGCTGCCCAGCGCCTTCAGGTCGGGTTGGTGAGCAAACACCGCCGTTCCCGATCCGGTCATCCTGCCTTGCAACCCTTGACTGTTCAGCCAGTTGATGCATTGCGAAACTTCCGGACAGAGGCTCTGGGCCACCGGCTGCAGATCGTTGTGCGTTTCGGTCAGCAGTTTCTGAAGATTCAGAAAACTCTCTAACTTTGCGCCAGCTTCTGAACCGTTGTCATCAGCAGCAAAGCTCAGCATTGTAGCAGTTTTTGTGTCCCGTTTCAAATCTGGCGACGCAAAAATTTGCTGGGTCGATGCACCGGTGGGGGGCTTGACCACCACAAACCGGGAAGGGGGCAAGCGCACGGGCGTGATGATCTCGCCGACGCCCTCCACCCAGGCGGTGCGTCCATGGATGAAAAAAGGCACATCGGCACCCAGTTGCAGGCCAATGCTGGCCAGGGCCTGGCGATCCAGCCCCAACTGCCAGAGACGGTTCAGGCCGATCAGGCAGGTGGCCGCATCGGATGAGCCTCCGCCCATGCCGGCTTCGGCTGGAATGCGCTTGTGCAGGCGGATGTGCGCTCCCAGGGTGCAGCCGGTGGCCTCGCGCAGGGCCTCTGCAGCCCGCACGCACAGGTCGCGCTCGGGAAGTGGCGTGGGGCTACCCAGATCCTCGCGGGTGATCTGCCCGTCCTGGCGCAGGTCCAGATCGATGGTGTCCTGCCAGTCGATAAGCATGAACACCGATTGCAGCAAGTGATAGCCATCGGCCCGACGGCCGGTGATGTGCAGGAAGAGGTTGAGTTTGGCGGGCGCAGGCAGCCCCATCAGTCGCGGGAGGGCGCCGCCCGATTGAACAGGGGTCATGGATCCAGAATGATGCGCAGGTTGGCAAGGGGGGTGGGTGACTGGCGCTGGGCCACGATGCGCCCTTCGGACAGCCGCGACAGATCGGCCGACCATCCCGGCACATCGGCGGGCTGGTTCTGCAGCCAGTCAAACAGGGCTTTGACCGGAAGCGGCGCCCCGCCCAGCGTGGTGACCAGATCCTCGACGCTGGCGTGCCGCGTGACCTGGCTACCTTGCGTCAGGGTGGCCCCTTCGGCAGACCATTGCACCAGCGCCAGAAGGGTGCCCAGGGGGGACGTGAGGCGCAGCTCACCCTCGGCGGGCTGTCCGGTCAGTTCGAAGCCGGCATGAAAGGACTGCGGCGGATCACCGTCCACCTGCAGGGCCAGCCGGCCTGACCATGTCTTCTGGCTGCCGGCGGTGCGTGTCGCCCTGGGGCTCGCACAGCCCGCCAGGGCCGTCATCAAGGCGGCAGACAGCAAAATGCGACGGGATGGGCCGATGCGTCCCGTCCGCCTCGTGGGCCCAGTCGTCACGGTTTGACCTGAAACCGCTGCAGGGTCGATTGCAGGGTTTCGTTGTCGCTGCCTTGAAGCAGGCCTTCGCGCCAGACGCGAAGCGCCTCTTCCTTCTGACCGGAGAGCCAAAGCACCTCGCCCAGGTGAGCGGCAATTTCGGCGTCGGGTTTCTTGCGGTAGGCCGCCTGCAGGATCTCCCGGGCGCGGGGCAGATTGCCCAGGCGAAACTCCACCCAGCCGAGGCTGTCCTGGATGTAGGCGTCGTCGGGCGCCATGGCGACGGCCTTTTCGATCAGGGCCTTGGCCTCCGCCAGGCGGATGTTCCGGTCGGCCAGCGCATAGCCCAGGGCGTTGTACGCGTGGTGGTTGTCGGGGCGCTTGGCAATCAGTTCGCGCAGCAGCCGCTCCATGTCGCCCAGACGCCCGGCCTTCTCGGCCACCATGGCCTGGTCATAGAGGAGGTCGGTTTCCTCGGGGAACCGCGCCACGGCTTGGGCGTAAACCTCGTAGGCCTGCTGCCAGGCCCTGGCATCGCGCAGCAACTGCGCCTCGGCCACCAGTTTCACCCGTGCATCTTCGGGGCGCCGCTCGGGGTGGGCGCGCAGCAGCGCGCGTGCTTCATCCAGACGGCCCTGCCGGGCCAGCAGGGAGGCCCGTCGCATCTGCGCCGCCATGATGTCGTTGCCGTTCTCGATCCGGTCCAGCCAGGCGGTGGCGCCCTGGAAATCGCCGCGCTTTTCCGCCACCTGGGCCAGCAGCAGATAGGCCTGGGTGGCGCCTCGCAAAAGGCGTTCGTCACCCGACGCGCGCGCCAGCGACAGGTAGCGCTGCAGAGACGCTTCGGCCGCTTGTGGCGGGTTGTCCTGGGCTTGCACGGTGCCCAGCAACAGCCAGGGCTCGGCCAGATCCGGTTGTTCGCGGGTCAGCTTGTCCAGCAGGGCGCGGGCGTCGGCAGACCGTTGCAGGTCCAGCAGCAGACGGGCGTAGGCCAGGGGAACCGGTGAGTCGGCGGGTGTCCTCGCGTCGGCCAGGTGGCGGCGCACCAGCACCTCGGCCTCGCCCTGGCCGCGTTCGACCAGTTCAATGGCCAAGAGGG
This sequence comes from Hydrogenophaga sp., assembly GCA_021166755.1. GTDB lineage: Bacteria > Pseudomonadota > Gammaproteobacteria > Burkholderiales > Burkholderiaceae_C > Hydrogenophaga > Hydrogenophaga bisanensis. The sequence goes on from JAJPEW010000046.1 coordinate 4,368, forward strand.
CAGGATAAGGCGAGGCCGGGTCCAGTTGCAGGCCTTGTGCAGCCGACTTCAGCGCATCACCGGTCAGGTTGGCCGCCAGCTCCATCCGGCCGATGGTGGTCCATGCGGCCGGTCCGGTGTCCGCCTGCGACAGATGGCTGGCCAGCGCCTTGCGAACCTCCTGCAGTGCCGCCGCCTTGTCCGTCACCCGGGCAAAGGTCTGCGGAATGGCATTGATGGTGTCCACCCGTTCGGTCGCCGGTGCACGCTCGACGATGGCGCGCAGCGTCGGGGCGGTTTCCCCCGGACGGTTGAGCGCCAGCAGGATCTGCAGCACGAAACGGTCGGCTTCCCCGGACTCCGGCATGGCTTGTGCCCAGGCTCTGGCCGCGACCAGGGCCGAGTCGCCAGAACGGCCTTGCAGGGCAATTTCGACGGCTCGACGGTAGAGGCCGGCGTCACGCTCGCGCCTGGCGGCATCCAGGATCAGCGAGTAGGCCGCGCCCGGGTCTCCGTTCCGGGCATTCAGTTCGCCCAGCAGCAACTGGTAGAACAAGGGTGCGTCCAGGCGGGAGTTGCGTACCCCGTCGGCGGTGGGTGTGGTGGCTTCCTGGGACAGCGCGGGCGCGACAGCGGCAGCCAGTGCCAGCATCAGGGTCGACAGCCTCAGCAGGGGCCGTGTTCTGGAGAGGTGGGGCTGAAGGCCCGGATGGCACTGGGTGGTCATCGTTTCATCATAATGGAAAGGGTCTGTGCCCTCTGTGATCCGGGCCAATGACCGACGTTCCCACCGTTCCAACGATCGCATGCCCGAACTCCCCGAAGTCGAAGTCACCCGCCGCAGTTTTGCCCGCCGGATCGCCGGTGCTTCGGTGGCATCCGTCAGTCTGGGAAAGCCGCTGCGATGGCCCCTGGGCTGCCATCCCGCCGATCTGGCCGGCCGGCAGGTGCTGGGTGTGGGCCGGCGGGGCAAATACCTCATTCTGGAGTTGGACCAAGGTTTTCTGCTGCTGCACCTGGGCATGTCGGGCAGTCTGCAGTTCGGTGAGGGGTTGCCGCCCGCCGGGCCTCATGACCATCTGAATATCGTCACCAGCCGCGGCACCCTGCGGCTGCATGACCCGCGCCGTTTCGGAGCGGTCATCTACGCCGCTTCCCTGCAGGACGGCGTGGTCAGCAAACTGCTGGGCGGTCTGGGCGTCGAGCCGCTGGAGGCTGGATTCGACCCGGTGAGCTTTCATCAGGCGCTCAAGCGCCGCCGCAGCCCCATCAAGCAGGTTCTGCTGGCGGGTGACGTGGTGGTGGGGGTGGGCAACATCTACGCCAGCGAAGCCTTGTTTGCCGCAGGCATCCGGCCGACGACCCGTGCCGACCGCATCAGCCTGCCGCGCGCCCGGAAGCTGCATGCCGCCATCGTGGCGGTGCTGCAGCGCGCGCTGGCGCTGGGCGGCAGCACCCTGCGCGATTTCAGCAGTGCCGAGGGGCAAAGTGGCTACTTCCAGCTCGATGCCATGGTGTACGGCCGGGTTGGGCAGCCCTGCCGCGTCTGCGGCACCGCCATCCGCCAGATACGTCAGGGGCAGCGGTCGACCTACTACTGCCCGAGCTGCCAGAAGCCGTGAGAGCGTTGACCGCAAGGGCCTTGCATGGACGCGATGCTATATTGACTGGCAGAGGAAAAGAGACCCCATGACATTCAATCAGGAACTGGACGAACACGGCACCTGGCGCAAGCAGTTTGCGCTGCGCCTGAAGCTGCTGGCCGAGTGGCTCAATGACCACGACCTGATGGATCCGGCCATCCGCGAGCGTCTTGACCAGCTGCATGCCCAGGTCAAGGATGACCGGATCATGGTGGCGTTCGTGGCCGAGTTCTCGCGCGGCAAGTCGGAACTGATCAACGCGGTGTTCTTTGCCGGCTACGGGCGCCGGATCATGCCGGCCAGTGCAGGGCGCACCACCATGTGCCCGACCGAGCTGGGCTACGACGCCGAGGTGCCACCCTGCATCCGCCTGCTTCCCATCGAAACCCGCCTGCAACCGCAATCCCTGCTGGACTGGCGCAATGCGCCAGGCAAGTGGGAGCGGGTCGATCTGGACGTCAACGATCCCAAGCAGTTGGCCAAGGCCATCCAGAAAGTGGCCGAGGTCCGGCGTGTCACCCAGGACGAGGCGCGTGCCCTCGGGTTCTGGAACGACGAGTTGCCCGATGACAACCCGCCGCTGGGGGCCGACGGCCTGGTCGAGGTGCCCAAATGGCGCCATGCGCTCATCAACATGGCGCACCCCCTGCTCAAGCAGGGTCTGGTGATTCTGGATACCCCCGGCCTGAATGCGATCGGCGCCGAGCCCGAGTTGACGGTGAGCCTCTTGCCCCAGGCGCATGCCGTGGTGTTCATCCTGGCGGCCGACACCGGCGTGACCAAGTCGGACCTGACCATCTGGCGCCAGCACCTCAGTGCCCTGGGCAACACGCCCGAATCGCGGCTGGTGGTGCTCAACAAGATCGACACCATGTGGGACGAGCTCAGCTCGCCCGAACAGGTTCAGTTGCAGATCGCCTCCCAGCGCAGCGATTCGGCCGACGTGCTCGGTATCTCGCCGACGCAGGTGCTGGCGGTCTCGGCCCAGAAGGGCTTGCTGGCCAAGGTCAACCGGGACGACGAGCTGCTCAAGGCCAGCCGGCTGGCCGAGCTGGAAAAGGCGCTGGGTGTAGGCCTGATCGGCCAGCGCCGCCAGATCCTGCAGTCCGCCGTGAGCAATGGCATCGAGGCCCTGCGGCAGGATACCGGACGACTGGTGCGAACCCGCACCCGTGACATCGTCGAGCAGATGCAGGAGCTGGACGGCCTGCGTGGCAAGAATGCCGGCGTCATCAAGCAGATGCGGCTGCGTATCGAGCAGGAACAGGCCGATTTCGACGCCAGCGGCGCCAAGATCCAGGCGGTCCGCTCGGTGCATCTGCGTCTGCTGCGCGAACTGTTTGCCCTGCTCAGCAGTTCCCACCTGAAGAAGGAAGTCAGTGCGCTGGCCAAGGCGCTCAAGCAGCCGGGCATCAAGCTGGGCGTTCGCCGGGCGTACAGCGAGACCTTTGACCGCTTGCGGGCCGATCTGGGCAGTGCGGTTCGGCTGGTGGGCGAAATCCAGTCCATGCTGGAAGGCAGCTTCCGCAATCTCAATGCGGAGTACGGTTTCTCCCTGCAGCCACCCGCCGCGCCGCAGTTGGAGAGCTGTGCCCGGGATCTTGACCAGATCGAGAAGAGCCACCTGCAGTACCTGAGTCTGGGCAATGCCTTGAGGCTGGCGCAGCCCGAGTTTGGCGAGCGTCTGGCCAGGGCGCTGATGAGCCGCCTGCGCGTGGTCTACGACTCGGCGGTCAACGAGGTGGAGTTGTGGAACAAGTCTGCGGCCTCCCAGCTGGATGCCCAGTTACGGGAGCGGCGGCGCAACTTTGCCCGCCGGATTGAGGCGGTCTCCCGCATCCAGCAGGCCGCTGGCGGTCTGGATGAGCGCATCCGTGAGCTGCAGAAGCAGCAGGGCGAGCTGCTGCTGCTCGATGCCAAGCTGGCCGAACTCACCAGTGCGCTGGTGGCGGGGGACGATGTCCAGAAGCCGGTGGCCGTCACCGCATGAGTGCACCGAGGTCGCCGGCTTTGGCGGTGCCTGCCGACATTGGTGAGGCCTTCGCGCCGGCGCTGATCGACTGGCAACGCCGTTGCGGCCGGCATGGGTTGCCGTGGCAGGGCACCCGCGATCCCTACCGGGTCTGGCTGTCCGAAATCATGTTGCAGCAGACCCAGGTGTCGACGGTGCTGTCGTACTACCCGCGCTTCCTGGCACGGTTTGACACCGTGCAGGCGTTGGCCGCTGCGAGCACAGACGAGGTCATGGCGCTGTGGAGTGGGCTGGGCTACTACAGCCGCGCGCGCAACCTGCATCGCTGTGCCCAGATGGTGGTCAGCGAATACGGCGGGGTGTTTCCCGTCAGCTGGCAGGAGTTGCAGAAGTTGCCGGGTATCGGCGCCTCGACAGCAGCGGCCATTGCCGCCTTCTGTCACGGCGAGCGCGTGTCGATCGCCGATGGCAATGTCCGTCGGGTGCTGTCCCGGTTGCTGGCCTACGGGGGCGATCTGGCCCAGGCGGCCGGGCAGGCGTCCCTGTGGGAGGCGGCGCAGCAGCTGGCGCCGCTTGCCCCCTCGCTGGCCGACATGCAGGCTTACACGCAGGGTCTGATGGATCTGGGGGCCACCGTGTGCACCCGCAGCAAACCCGCCTGTGTGGTGTGCCCCATGTCCGGGCTCTGCCGGGGGCGCCTCCAGGGGGATCCCGCGCGCTTTCCCGTGAAGTCGCGGCGCGCAGTCCGGCGACACGAAAGCTGGTGGTTGCTGGCGCTGCTGCGAGAGGGATTGGACGGGGCCGAGGTTTGGCTGGAGAGGCGGCCTGCGCCGGGCATCTGGGCTGGACTCCACTGCCTGCCCGTGTTCGCATCCGAGTCGGATGCTGCCCAGCAGGTGCCCGGTGGACTGGACGCAGCCACGGTGCTGCCGGTGAGGGGCCATGCACTCACCCACCGTGAACTTCGGCTCCACCCCCTGTCGGTGGCGGTCAGCGGCGACTGGCAGCCTGGTGGCCCCGGCCAATGGTGGCCCCTTTCCCGGCTCGCTGAGGTGGGGATACCCACACCCGTTCGGGAGCTGCTGGCCGGCTTCTGAGGGGGGTGGCGCTCAGGCCGTGGCGCTGCCTTCGGCGGAGCGGGAGGGTGGTGTGGGCCAGGCCTCGATTTCCCGGTGCCGGATGCGGGTGGTCCAATCGGCGGCAAACCGTTTGGCCAGCAGCTCACTGAGGTAGACCGAGCGGTGCTGACCACCGGTGCAGCCGATCGCCACGGTCACATAGCTGCGGTGGTCTTCGAGCATCTGCGGCAACCAGTGCTCAAGAAAGCCGGTGATGTGATCGGCCATGCGCGCCACACCGGCTTGGCTGGCCAGGTAGTCGGCCACCGGGGCGTCCCGGCCCGTCAGCGGGCGCAGTTGCGGGTCGTAGTGGGGATTGGGCAGCATCCGCACATCGAAGACGAAGTCCGCATCGGTGGGGATGCCCCGTTTGAACGCGAAGGACTCGAACACCAGCGTCAGCGGCGAACTGGTGGTGCCGAGCAGCTCCTTGATGTGGCTGCGCAACTGGGCGGGCCGGATGATGCTGGTGTCCAGCACCAGGGCGTGCTCACGCAACTCGGCCAGCAGTTCGCGTTCGTGCTCGATCGCTTCAGTCAATGCACGGCGCTGGTCGTCCGACTGCTTGAGCGAGAGCGGGTGGCGGCGACGGGTCTCCGAAAAACGTCGGACCAGGGCGTCGGTGGCGGCGTCCAGAAACAGGGTGGTCAGATGCACCGGACGTCCCGGGTGATGCCGCAACGCATCGAGACGGGCGGGCAGCCCGGGCAGCGATCGGGCGCTTCGCACGTCCATGGCGATCGCGACCCGTTCGGCGCGGTGGCTTTGCTCCAGGGCAATGAACGCATCGAGCAGTTCGGGCGGCAGGTTGTCCACGCAATAGAACCCCAGGTCCTCCAGCGCGGTCAGGGCCACCGACTTGCCCGAGCCGGACATGCCTGTGATCAGCACGAGCTCAATGGGGGGCGCATCCATGGTCTGGGTCACGTCAGGCCCCCAGCAGTTCGCGGGCATGTGCCAGCGAGGCTTCGGACCGGTCGTTGCCGCCCAGCATGCGGGCCAGTTCGCGCACACGCGATTCGGCATCGATGATGGTCACACCGCTTTCGGTCTGGCTGCCACTCAGGCGTTTGCTCACCAGCAGGTGGTGGTGCGCACTGGCAGCCACCTGGGCCAGGTGCGTGACGGCCAGCACCTGGCGGTCCTGTCCCAGCTGGCTCAACAGGCGACCGACCGTGTGGGCCACCGCACCACCGATGCCGGAATCCACTTCGTCGAAGATCAGGGTAGGTGCTTGCCCCAGCTGGCTGGTCACCACCGAGATGGCCAGGGCGATGCGCGAGAGTTCGCCACCCGATGCGACCTTGCCCACCGGGCGTGGCGTGACCCCGGTATGACCGGCCACCAGGAACTCGACCTGTTCCCAGCCATGGGCCTGAGGCTCGTCCAGCTTGTTGAGCGCCACCTCGAACAGCCCGCCCTGCATACCCAGCTCCTGCATGGCCGCGGTCACGGCCTTGGCCAGGCGCGGGGCGCAGTCGGCGCGCTGCTTGCCGATGCGCCGGCATTCGGTATCAAACGCTTTGAAGGCCCGCCGCTCGCTGGCCTGCAGGGCGTCCAGGTCGAGTGCTTCGTCCAGCCGTGCCAGTTCGGCTTTCCATTGCGCCAGGAGTGCGGGCAGTTCCTCGGGGGGGCGACGGAAACGCCGGGACAGCGACAGCCACTGCGACAGGCGCTCGTCCAGCGCCTGAAGGTCGGAAGGGTCCAGATCGCCGTGGCGCCCGTACTGGTGCAGGCTGTGGACCGTGTCCTGGACCTGGGCCAGAGCCGCTTCCAGCGCTTCGACTGGCGACGCAAATGCGGGTTCGATCGCGGCCTGGGCCTGCAAGGCTTGCAGGGCGCGGTGAATCATGCCAGCCGCGTTTTCTTCGCCTTCATCCAGGGCGTGAATGGCCGTCTGCGCAGCTTCCTGCAGCGCCTGGGCGTTGGCCAGGCGGCTGTGGCGGGCGTTCAGTTCATCCCACTCGTCTTCCCCCGGCGCCAGCTTGTCCAGTTCACCGATCTGCCAGGACAGCCGCTCGCTTTCCTGCTGCAGACTGGCCTGGCGTTCGGTGGCCTCGTCCAGTCGCCGACGCTCCAGCCGCCACGCGTTCCAGAGACGAAGGGCCGGTGCGGTGTCCACACCCGCGTAGGCGTCCAGCAACTGGCGCACCGCGTCGGTGCGCGTCAGGCTCTGCCAGGCGTGCTGGCCATGAATGTCGACCAGATGATCGGCCAGGGCCTTGAGCTGGGCCAGCGTGGCAGCGCTACCGTTGATCCAGCCCCGGCTGCGACCTTCGCTGTCGACAGTGCGCCGCAGCAGCAGGGTGTCCTCGGCGGCAAAGCCCTGATCGTCCAGCCAGCTGCGGACGGCAGCCGGCGTGTCGAACTCCGCGCTGATTTCGCAACGGGCAGCACCCTCGCGCACCACGCCGGCCTCAGCCCTGGCGCCCAGCGCGAGTTGCAGGGCGTCAATAAGGATGGATTTGCCGGCGCCGGTTTCCCCGGTCAGGACACTGAACCCGGGACCCACGTCGAGCTCCAGCTCGGGAACGATGACAAAGTCTCGCAGGGCAATACGGCGAAGGCTCATGGT
>JAJPEW010000085.1 GCA_021166755.1 Hydrogenophaga sp.
GTGCCAGAACAGCCTGGATGGCGTAAGCGACCGCGACTTCGCCATCGAGTTCACCGCGGCCGCCAGCCTGTGCATGGTGCACATCAGCCGCTTCAGCGAAGAGCTGATCCTGTGGATGAGCCAGAACTTCGGCTTCGTGAAAATCGCCGACCGCTTCACCACCGGCAGTTCCATCATGCCGCAGAAGAAAAATCCCGACGTGCCCGAACTGGCGCGTGGCAAGACGGGCCGCGTGGTCGGTCACCTGATGGGCCTGATCACCCTGATGAAAGGCCAGCCGCTGGCCTACAACAAGGACAACCAGGAAGACAAGGAGCCGCTGTTCGACACCGTCGACACGCTCAAGGACACCCTGCGCATCTTCTGCGAGATGGTGGGCGGTCAACTCAACCCGGCCACGGGCCAGAAGGAAGGCGGCATCACCGTCAACGCGCCCGCCATGGAGGCCGCCGCCAACAAGGGCTATGCCACGGCCACCGACCTGGCCGACTACCTGGTCAAGAAGGGCCTGCCCTTCCGCGATGCGCATGAGACCGTGGCCCACGCCGTCAAGGCCGCCACCAGCCACAACTGCGACCTGTCCGAACTGCCGCTGGCCGTGCTGCAGGGCTTCAATGCGTCGATCGAGAAAGACGTCTACGAGTGCCTGAGCCTGCGCGGCAGCCTCAACGCCCGCAACACCCTGGGCGGCACCGCGCCGGCCCAGGTGAAGTCACAGATCGCCCGTCACCGCGCCCGTCTGGCCTGAGTGGCAGGCTGAACGTCAGGCTCCCAGCGCCCGGTCCATGTCACGCACCAGGTGATCCACGGCCGCCTCGGTCGTGGCCCATGAGCACATGAACCGGGCACCACCGCCAATGAAGGTGTAGAAGGTCCAGCCCATGGCCTTCAGGCGGGTGATGGCCGCCTCGGGCAGATTGACAAAGACCCCGTTGGCCTCGGTGGGCAACAGGAGCTCCGCCCCCGCGATGGCCGCCACTTTCTCGGACAGGCGATGAGCCATGGCATTGGCGTGCCCGGCATGACGCAGCCAAACCCCATCGGTCAGCATGGCCAGCCAGGGCGCCGAGAGATAGCGCATCTTGGAGGCCAGCTGCCCGGCCTGCTTGCAGCGGTAGGCAAACTCCTCGCCCAGACGGCGGTCGAAGAATACGATGGCTTCACCGATCGGCAACCCCATCTTGGTGCCACCGAAACACAGCACATCGACACCGGCGCGCCAGGTGATGTCGGCTGGCGCCACACCCAGCGCCGCCACGGCATTGGCAAAGCGGGCACCGTCCATATGGACTTTCAGCCCGTGCTCCTGCGCCACCCGGCTGATGCCGCTGATCTCGCCCTTCTGGTAGAGCGTGCCCATCTCGGTCGACTGGGTCAGCGTGACCACCTTGGGGCGCGGGTAGTGGACATCGGTGCGCCGGGTGATGACCTCCAGCACGCCGGCCGAGGTGAGCTTGCCCTGCCGGTGCGGGGCCGACAGCAGCTTGGACCCGTTGGAGAAAAACTCGGGCGCTCCGCATTCGTCGGTCTCCACGTGGGCGGTGTCGCTGCAGATCACCGCCTGATACGACTGGCACAGCGATGCCAGGGCAATGGAGTTGGCGGCCGTCCCATTGAACACGAAGAACACCTCCGCATCGGCTTCGAACAGCTCGCGGATGCGGTCACAGGCTTGCTGGGTGGCATGGTCGTTGCCGTAGGACGCCGCAAACCCCAGATCGGCCGCCACCAGTGCCTGCATGGCTTCGGGGCAGATGCCAGAGGTGTTGTCGCTGGCAAATTGCAGGAAGTGGCCGGGCTGCTCGTTAGGGGTAGGACTGGCGGTGGACATGACTGAACGGGATAGAATGAATCGACGAACAATTTCGATATATCGAACTTTTGTTCATTTTAACGATCAAATCAACCATGACGCAAGCGCCCTTCAATACCCCGCTCTCTGACGGTCCTCCGGCGGTGGGCTCGCGGCTGCAGGAAGTCCGCAAAGCCCAGAAGCTTTCGCTCGACGAGCTGTCCCGTCGCGCGGGGGTCTCCAAGTCGATGCTGTCCGAGGTGGAGCGCAACCAGGCCAACCCCACCGTGGCCGTACTCTGGCGACTGTCCGGTGCGCTGGGCATCGAGCTGACCGACCTGCTGACGCCCGGACAGACCGCCAAGGCCTCACCCATGGTTGAGCGGGTGGCTACCCATGCGATCCCCGTGACGACCAGCATCGACGGAAAATGTTCGCTGCGCATCCTGGGCCCGATTGCGCTGGCGGGACAGGTGGAGTGGTACGAACTCACCGTCGAACCCGGCGGTGTGCTGGCCTCGGAAGCCCATGACACGGGCGCGCGCGAACACCTGTCGGTGCTCAGCGGCGTTCTGTGCGTGCAGGCTGCCGACAGTGACCAGACCCTCAAGGCAGGTGACAGCGCACGCTACCCCGCCGATGTTCAGCACAGCATCCGCAACCAGGGCAAGACCCTCGCCAAGGCGGTGCTGGTGGTAGAACACTTGACCGACGCGTTGGCCACACGCCCGCACCACCGACAGGGCTGAACACCGCACCGGCTTCGGACAGACGGCGGCAGGGCCAAGCCGGACGGAATCAAGATCCGGCGGCCGTTGCCGATGCCATAGGCATCACAACCGTGCCGCCCTCAGAGGTCGCGGCCATGCCTGGAGGACTCCCGTGACTGTATTGATGCTCTGGATTGCCGCTGTCTTCGCCGTGGCCGCCGTCTGGTGGTTCGCCCGTCGCCCGGCCAGCCCAACGGCGCCCGGCAAAAGAACCGCCCCCGTGAGCGGCGCCGCCGCGCCCATCCAGCGCAGCGCGCCGCAGATGCCCCCCGTGACGGCATCACCGGCGCCGGTCCCGCCCCCCGCCGCGCCGATGCCTCCCGCCCTGGCGGCATTCCAGTGGATCACGGACGCCGCACTCCCGCAACAGCGGCGCGAGCAGCTGCTGCAAACCATCCGGGGCATTCCGCGCCCGCCCCAATCGATGCAGCAACTGCTGTCACCCGATTTTCTGGCGCGCGCCGGTTCGGCCGAACTGAGCCAGCTCATCATGGCCGAGCCCATCATCGCGGCCAAGGTGCTCTCCGCCGTCAACTCCCCGATGTACGGCCTGCGCCAGCCGGTGGCCAGCCTGGGGCAGGCCGTGACCTTCCTGGGCATCAACAGCGTGCGCAACATCTGCCTGCAGTACATGCTGGCCGAGGCCTTCAAGCCCAAGCTGGCCGAGGCGCAACAGGCCTTTGACCGCATCTGGAAGGCCAGCGCCTGCGCCAGCGAACTGGCTGTGCGTCTGGGCAAGGCCCTGCACTGGTCCGAACAGGGGTCGCTGTCCACCCAGGTGGTGCTGAGCTTTGTCGGCCAGCTGGCCATGGCCTCGATGCTGCCCGCTGGCCGGCTGACCGAATGGCTGGCCGCCGACCGCCTCGGCAGGGCTCGCCTGGAACAGGAACTGATCGGCATCAGCGCCGTGGAGACCGGTGCGCTGATGATGCGGCACTGGGGCCTGCCCGCCTCGCTGGTCGAGGACGTGGCGGGCATCGGGCGGGTGCTGGTCACGCCAGCCGCCAAGGCGCGGCCAGAGCGGGCGCCCATGATGGCTCTTGGTTACCTGTGTGCCAGGTTGGGCGAATGCCTGGCCAACGGCAGAATGGAATCCTTGGACCAGTACCAGCCCGCGATGGATGAGGCCGACGATGCCCACCACCTGCGCAGCTACCTGGCCCTGCCGCCCTTGGCGCGACTGGACGCGGCCTTGCACACCCCGGAAATGGGTGCGGCCGTGGACCAGTTGCTGGGGCGCGAGACGCCCGCCTGACCGCCGGTACCGTCGGCGGTAATATGCTGGACCCGGGTGCATGGTGATCGATGGCTGTTGACATCGGTCAAGCCTTCTGCACCGCGACGAATCCAGAATTGCCGCCATGGAAAACCCCACCACCGCCGACACCACCCAGGGCCTGACCTGGGCACCCCAGCTCCAGACGGGAGATGCCCGCATGGACGACACCCACGAGGAATTCGTGGAGATGCTCAACGGGCTGCTGGCCACACCGGAGCACGAGCAGCTGGCCCTGTACAAGCGCTTCATCGACCACACGGTCGAGCACTTCGCACAGGAGGAACGCTGGATGGTGGCCACCGGCTTTGCGGCGGACAACTGCCACGCGAGCCACCACGCCACCATCCTCGAGACCATGAATGCGGTGGTCGAGCACTTCGAGAAGGGTGACACCGACATCATCAACCGCCTGGCAGAAGCGCTGGTGGAGTGGTTTCCGCAGCATGCCGCCACCATGGACGCAGGCCTGGCCTTGCACATGAAGGATGTCGGCTTCGACTCCCGTACCGAAACCCTGGCAGACCCGGGCAAGGTGCGTCCGGCCACCATGAGCGGTTGCGGCAGCGTCAGCTGCAGCTGAGCAGTCTTCTGTGGCACCATGCGCGGCGCTGGAGCACCGCCATGGAACCACCCTACTACGCCGTCATCTTTTCATCCCAACGCACCGATGGTGACCATGGCTATGCCGCCATGGCCGACCGGATGGTGGAACTGGCCCGCCAGCAACCCGGCTTCCTGGGGGTAGAGAGCGCACGCGGCGCCGACGGCTTCGGCATCACCGTGTCCTACTGGGCCACCGAGGCCGACATTGCGGCCTGGAAGCAGCAGACCGAACACCTGATGGCACAGACCCTGGGCCGCGAGCGCTGGTACGCGAAGTACAGCCTGCGTGTGGCGCGGGTCGAGCGCGCCTATGGCCATTCCCTCCAGACGAACCCTGATGACACCGAACCCCAAAGCCACCGCGCGTGAGTGGTGGGGCCTGGCGGTCATCGCGCTGCCCTGCCTGGTCTATGCCATGGACCTGACGGTGCTGAACCTGGCCGTGCCGGCGCTGAGCCGGGCACTCTCGCCCAGCGCCTCGGAACTGCTCTGGATCATCGACGTCTATGGCTTCCTGGTGGCCGGCTTTCTCATCACCATGGGCACGCTGGGCGATCGCATCGGGCGACGGCGCCTGTTGCTGATCGGAGCTGCGTTCTTCGCCGTGGCCTCGGTGCTGGCGGCCTTTGCCCGCACACCGGCCGAGCTCATCGCCCTTCGCGCGCTGCTGGGTGTGGCCGGTGCCACGCTGGCCCCATCAACGCTCTCGCTGATTCGCAACATGTTCCACGACGAGACGCAGCGCCAGTTCGCCATCGGGGTCTGGATCACCGCGTTTTCGGTGGGCAGCGCCATCGGCCCACTGGTGGGCGGCTGGCTGCTGGAGCACTTCTGGTGGGGATCGGTGTTCCTGCCCGCCGTCCCCGTGATGCTGTTGCTGCTGGTCTTGGGCCCTCGGCTGCTGCCGGAGTTCCGCGACGAACACGCCGGCCGTGTCGACCCGGCCAGCGTGGTCCTGTCGCTTTCGGCCGTGCTGAGCATGATCTACGCCATCAAGGTCATGGCCGAACACGGCCCCAGCCTGCCCCGGCTGGCCTTGCTGGCCGCGGGCATGGCCATCGGCGCACTCTTCCTGCGGCGGCAGGGCCAGATCGACTACCCTTTGCTGGACCTGCGGCTGTTTGCCATTCCCACCTTCCGCACCGCGATCATGGCCTACGCCCTTTCGTGCCTGGCCATGTTCGGCATCTACATCTTCATCGCGCAGTACCTGCAGATGGTGTTGATGCTCTCGCCGCTGCAGGCCGGCTGGGCCACCGTGCCCTGGGCGCTGGGCTTTGTGGTGGGTTCGATGGTGCTGGCACCCCGGCTGGCTGCCTGGTTTGGCCCCGGACCGGTCATGGTCTGGTGCCTGGCAGCCGCCTCGCTGGGCATGCTGGCCATGGTGGGCGCCGACGGCTCCTGGGCCCTGTGGGTGCTGGTGGCGGGCATGATTGTCGTCAGCCTGGGCATGGCCCCGGTGTTTGCCATCGGCACCGAGCAGATCATCACCGCCGCGCCACCGGAGCGCGCGGGCGCTGCCTCGTCCATCGCCGAGACCAGCGCCGAATTCAGCGGCGCACTGGGCATTGCCCTGTTCGGCAGCGCAGGCACGCTGATCTACCGCCAACAACTGGCGCAGGCCGGGGTAGCCAACCTGCCGCCTGAAGCCTTGACGACGCTGGGCGGTGCTCTCAAGGTGGCCGAGCACATGCCTAGCGATACAGCCAACCGGCTGATCGTCGCGGCACAGGCCGCCTTCACCGATGCGCTACAGCTCACGGCCCTGGCTGGAGCAGTCCTGGTGCTGCTGGCCAGCGTGCTGGCGGCAAGGATGCTCAGGCGGACATAGCCCGAGGACGGTCAAACCATCGTGTTGACCTGTGTCCCCGTGGGGCCAGTGCCCGCCAGCGGCAAATCGCCCGCCACCGCATTGAGCAGCGTGGCTGCCGCCGAAGCCTGCGTCTGTATGGCCTCCTTGAGCACATGAATCTGAACCTGCTGCTCCACCGCGCCCTGGCGCATCTGGGCCACACGGTCAGCGACAAGGGCGGGGGAAACGGACATGTCCATGTTCAATTCTCTCTGGTGGTTGAGTCTTTATCGGCAAGCACCAGAGCTGGCTTGAACCTGCTCCCGCAGCACCGTCTTCAACACTTTCCCGTAGTTGTTCTTCGGCAGCGCTTCAACCAGCTCATACCGCTTGGGCCGCTTGAAGCGGGCGATCTGGTCCAGGCAGAAGGTGTCGAGCGTCTGTGCATCCAGCGCCGCTCCCGGCTGCGGCACCACGAAGGCCACCACGATTTCGCCCCATTCGGGGTCGGGCGCGCCGACCACGGCCACTTCGGCCACGCCGGGCGCGTGCAGCAGCACCTCTTCCACCTCGCGCGGGTAGATGTTGCTGCCGCCACTGATGATGAGGTCCTTGCTGCGGTCCTTGAGGGTGAGGAAGCCGTCGGCGTCGAGCGCGCCCATGTCGCCGGTCCACAGCCAGCCGTCGCGGATGGCGGCCTGCGTGGCCTCGGGGTTGCGCCAGTAGCCGGCCATGACGCTGTCGCCCTGGATCAGCACTTCACCCACCTCGCCCGCGGGCAGTGACTGCCCGTCGGGCCCCGCGACCCGGATGCGCACGGGGGTCTGTGCCACGCCGACGGAGGCGATGCGCGCTTCGTGCCGCGGGTGCACCGTGTCGGCCAGGTGGGCGCGGCTGAGGGCGGTGCCGGTCATGGGGCTTTCGCCCTGGCCGTAGATCTGCACGAAGCGCGGGCCCATGGTGCGCAGCGCGCGGCGGATGTCGGCGGCGTACATGGGCGCGCCGCCGTAGACGATGGTCTTGAAGCTCTGGCCGCACTGCTCGGGTGTGAGGCCCTGCGCTTCGGCTTCGTCGACGATGCGTTTGACGATGGTCGGGGCGGCGAACAGCGATAGCGGACCGAGCGCGCGGCCCAGCTCGAACAGTTCGGCGGCGTCGAAGCCGCCCGAGG
>JAJPEW010000108.1 GCA_021166755.1 Hydrogenophaga sp.
GGGCGGCGGGTCGGACGTGGCCATGCATGCCGCCGGCATCACCCTGATGCGGGGCGACCCGGCACTGGTGGCCGCTTCGCTGGACATTTCCCGGCGGACGGTGGCCAAGATCCGGCAGAACCTGTTCTGGGCCTTCTTCTACAACGCCGCCGGCATCCCGCTGGCGGCGCTGGGCTACCTCAGCCCCGTGGTGGCCGGTGCCGCCATGGCCCTGAGTTCGGTCAGCGTGGTCACCAACGCCCTGCTGCTCAAGCGCTGGAAGCCCGACGCTTGACCTGCGTCAAAGGCCTTTGGCTGGTGGCGCGGCATAGTGGCGTACATTGACCGACCGAGCGGTCGGCAAACGAACCGAGGAACGAGGAGACAGGCATGCAACACGAAGCCCTGCGGGTCATCCGCGAAGAACACGCCACGCTGGCGGCCATGCTGCAGTCGCTCATGCAGATGGTGCGCCGTGGGCCGCAGGCGGACGGCAAGGACGACGCAGAGCTGTACTTCGATGTGCTGCGCGCCATGCTGTTCTACATCGATGAGTTCCCCGAAAAGCACCACCACCCCAAGGAGTCGGATCTGCTGTTCCCGCGGGTGGCGCGGGTGGCGCCCCACACCATGGCCACGATCGACCAGCTCGAGCGTGACCACATGCGCGGCGAGCCCCGGGTGCGTGAACTCATGCACCTGCTGATGGCCTGGGAACTGCTGGGCGACACCCGCAAGCAGGCCTTCATCGACGAGGTGACCCGTTATGTGGAGTTTTACCTGGACCACATGCGGCTGGAAGAATCGGTGATCCTGCCCGAGGCCGAACGTTGCCTGACCGATGAGGACTGGCATGCCCTGAATGCGGCCTTTGCCACCAACCAGGACCCTCTGAACGGGCGCATTCCGCGAGATCCGCAGTTCGACCGCCTGTTCACCCGCATCGTGATGCGGGCACCGGCACCGGTGGGATTGGGTCAATCCTGAATGGCGGCAGCAAAGTTTCCCGCTGACAATGGGTGGTCATGTCCACCCGTCCTGCCCACCTGAGTCCCCCTGACGACGAGACCGGCCACACCCCCTGGGTGCGCCTGGCGCTGGCCCTGTCCCTGGGCGCGGCGGTGTCCTTGGGCATCACCCGCTTTGCCTATGGCCTGCTGCTGCCGCCGATGCGAGAAGACCTCGGCTGGTCCTACACGCTGGCGGGGGGGATGAACACCGCCAACGCCCTGGGCTACCTGCTCGGGGCACTGGCCACGCCGGTGCTGATGCGCCGCGGATCGCCTTCGGGCGTGCTGCTGGCGGGTGCCCTGCTGGCCTCGCTCTTCATGGCGGCCAGCGGTTTCTTCACGGCGGCGGTGCCCCTGCTGCTGCAGCGCCTGCTGGCGGGCGTGGCCAGTGCCTTCGTGTTCATCGCCGGCGGATTGCTGGCCGCCCGTCTGGGTGCCCGGCAGCCGCACCGCAGCGGTCTGCTGCTGGGCCTGTACTACGGGGGGACCGGTCTGGGCATCGTCGCCTCCGCCCTGGGGGTGCCGGTGGCGCTGGCGGCCGCGCATGACCAGCCCCATGCCTGGACCTGGGCCTGGTGGGCCCTGGCCCTGCTGTGCCTGCTGGCCACGCTGGTGATGCGCTGGCCTGCGCGCGTGCTGGCCCGTCTGGAAGCTGCTGCACCGGCCGGGAGCGATCGATCCCAGGGGGCACGCGTCTTCCGCGTGCGGGATTTCGCCTTCGGTCTGGCCGGCTACATGGGTTTTGGCGTGGGTTACATCGGCTACATGACCTTCGTGATCGCATTGCTGCGCGAGCAAGGCACCTCGCCCCTGGCGATCACGGCCTTCTACACCCTGCTGGGGCTGGCGGTGGTGGCGTCTTCGCGCATCTGGGCCGGTCTGCTCGACCGCCACCGCGACGGCCAGGCCCTGGCGCGCCTGAATGCCCTGCTGGGGGTGGCTGCCATCCTGCCCGCGCTGACCTCGGCCTGGCCACTGATGCTGGCCTCAGGCCTGCTGTTTGGCGCCGTGTTCCTGTCGGTGGTGGCGTCCACCACGGCCCTGGTCCGGCACAACCTGCCGCCGTCCCAGTGGGCCGCCGGCATCAGCGCCTTCACCATCATCTTCGCCGCCGGCCAGATTGTGGGCCCGACCGTGGTCGGCCTGATCGCCGATGGGCCGGGTGGCCTGGCCCGGGGGCTGGTGTTTTCGGCCTGTTCTCTCTGGGTGGGCGCAGTGCTGGCCACTCGGCAGCGCGCTCTCTGATCCCGCGCCGGATGCCTGGCATGTCGGCGGTGGATGAACTCCGCCCCGACCAATTGGACCCATCGACCCATCGCCAACGGCGTATCGTCCAGATCCAATCCGGACCCCGGTTCCATTCCATTTGCCCTGCTCGGGCCGCACACCATGTCCTCGATCGGTCACTTTGCCTTCGCCAACAACACCAACCGGTTTCTGGCCTGCGATCCCTTGGCCGACCAGCCTTTTGCCATTGCGGGCATCCCCTACGACGGCGTGGTGACCAACCGGCCCGGCGCCCGGTTCGGGCCACAGGCCATCCGCTCGGCCAGCCTGATGCTGTGCGACGGCATCCACCCTTTCTTTGATGTGTCGCCGGTGGGCCTGCTGGGCGATGCGCTGGACATGCGCCTGCCCAACGCCTCGCCGCTGACCGAGGTGCGCGCGCAGATCGAGCGACAGGCGGCCGAGCTGATGGCCCGGCACCACTGCGTGTTCCTGGGCGGCGACCATTCCGTCACGCTGTCGCTGCTGCGTGCCGCCAGGGCGCGGTACGGTCAGGCGCTGGCCTGTGTGCATTTCGACGCCCACTGCGACACCTGGACCGACCACTTCGGCGAGCCCTCGGGCCACGGTACCTGGACCTATGAAGCGATCCAGGAAGGGCTGATCAGCGCCGAACACACGGTGCAGATCGGCATCCGCTCCAGCGGCGACCGGTCCGCGCGCGAGTACGTGGCCGATCAGGGGGGTGAGATCTTCACCGCCCGGCACCTGCGCGGGCTGGACGGCGCGGGTCTGGCGCCCGTGGTGCAGGCGATCCGCCAGCGAATGGGCGACCGGCCCTGTTACCTGACCCTGGACATCGACTGCCTGGACCCCGCCTTCGCGCCGGGCACCGGCACACCCGAACCTGGCGGCATGACCAGTTCGCAGGTGCTGACGCTGCTGGAGGAGCTGACGGACCTGAACTGGATCGGCATGGACTGCGTGGAGGTGGCGCCTGCTTACGACCACGCCGAACTGACCAGCAACGCCGCCGCCACCTTCGTCTGGACCTACCTGTGTGGCCAGGTGGCCAAGAGGGCCTGACCGTGTTCAAGCGCTCCCTGCTGAACTCCGACACCCAGCTCAACCGCCTGAGCTACTACGAGGCCAGTGCGCAGCGCCCGGCGCCTGCGCCGACCTTGCAGGAAGACCTGCAGGCCGATGTGCTGGTGGTGGGCGGGGGGTTTGCCGGGTTGTCGGCGGCCCTGGAGATGGCGCAGCGTGGCCTGTCGGTCGTGCTGCTGGAGGCTGACCGCATCGGCAGTGGCGCCAGCGGCCGCAACGGCGGTCAGGCGATCGTGGGTTACGCCAGCGGGCAGGAGCCCTTCGAGCAGCAGCTCGGCGCAGCCGATGCCCGGCGCGCCTGGGACCTGTCGGTCGAGGCGGTGGAACTCATTGAGCGGCGCATCGGGGCGCACGGCATCGACTGTGACTGGCGGCGGGGCTACGTGTACGTGGCGGACCGACCCGCCAAGTTGAGGGCCTTGCGCGAAGAGGCCAACGCCTTGCAGGCCCACGGCATCGACTGCGAATGGGCCGAGGGTGAGGCGGTCCGCCGTTTCATCGACAGCCCACGCTACGTGGCGGCGGCGCGAGAGCAGCGCTCAGGCCATCTGCACCCGCTCAAGTATGCGTTGGGCCTGGCCCGGGCCGCGCAGGCGGCCGGTGTGCGCATCTTCGAGCGTTCGCCGGTCACCGGCCTGCAGCGGGGCGATACCCTGGTGGCGCGCACGGCCGGTGGTCAGGTGCGCGCGCGCTTTGGCGTGCTGGCCGGCAACTGCATGCTGCCCGAATTCGGACCGGCGGTGGCGCCCGAAATCGCCCCGCGCATCATGCCCGTGGGCACCTACATCATCGGCACCGCACCGCTGGAGCCGGCGCTGTGCGAACGCCTGATCCCGGGATGCGCGGCCGTGTGCGACAACAACTTCGTGCTCGACTATTTCCGCTTCAGCGCCGACCATCGCATGCTGTTTGGCGGCCGGGTGAGCTACACCACCATGACACCGCCGCGCCTGAAGGAAGTGATGACGGCGCGCATGGTGCAGGTGTTTCCCCAGCTGCAGGGCGTTCCGGTGGAGTACGTGTGGGGCGGCTTCGTGGACATCAGCATGAACCGTGCGCCCGACTTCGGCCGGCTGGGTGACAACCTGTACTACCTGCAGGGCTTCAGCGGCCACGGCGTGGCCCTGACCGGGCTGGCGGGTCAGCTGGTGGCCGAAGCCGTGGCCGGGCAGGCAGGACGCTTCGATCTGTTCGCCCGGCTCAGGCACCAGGCTTTCCCCGGCGGTCCCTGGCTGCGCACCCCCAGCCTGGCGCTGGGCATGCTCTGGTACCGGGTGCGTGACCTGACCGGTTAGCGCATTCGCCGATCACTCACAATGCGGGTCGAACCAGCGACCCGTCATGAGCACGATCCCCATTCCTTCCGGACAACCCGCGCTGAGCCTTCAGGGCCTGCACCCGGGCAACTTTGCCCTGGTCATGTCGACCGGGATCATCGCCCTGGGACTGAACCTTCTGGGCTTCGGGCGCATCGCTGCTGCCATGCAGACCGTGGCCGTGGTCGCCTGGGTCGTGCTGGTGGCGCTCAGTCTGGTTCGGCTGCTGCGTCATCCCGGGGCGGTGCGCATCGACCTGCTCAATCCGCGCATGGTGTTCTCGTACTTCACACTGGTGGCCGCCACCAACGTGGTCGGTCTTCTGCTGCATGGATCGGGACAACTGGCCCTGGCCGTGGCTTGCTGGTTTCTGGCTTTTCTGGCCTGGTGCCTGCTGCTGTACCTGGCCTTCAGCGTGTTGACCTTCCTGACCCATGAACACAACGTCAACATCGTGCACGGCGGCTGGCTGATCGCGATCGTGGGGACGCAATCGCTGGTGCTGCTGGGCGCCCGCATTGCGCCCGATCTGGGTGAGTACACCGGTTACATGATGATCGAGGTGCACATGCTCTGGGGACTGGGGCTGGTCTTCTATGGCATCTTCGTCACCCTGTTCTGCCACCGCATCTTCTTTCTCACCCTCAAGCCGCAGGACATCTCGCCGCTGCTCTGGGTGGTGATGGGGGCGGGTGCCATCAGTGCCAATGCCGGCACCAGCCTCATCGCGGCCGATGCGCGCCTGCCCTTCCTGGTGGCCCAGAAGCCCTTCATCGATGGTGTGACCATGATCTGCTGGGCCTGGGCCACCTGGTGGGTCCCGATGCTGGCGATCTTCGGCATCTGGAAACACCTGGTCAACCGGGTGCCGATGCGCTACGAGCCGGTCATGTGGAGCATGGTCTTTCCGCTGGGCATGTACGCCGTGGCCAGCGCGCGCCTGGGCCTTGCCGCCGATTTCCCGCCGCTCTACGGCATTTCCCGGCTGATGATCTGGGTGGCGATGGCCGTGTGGCTGGTGGTCATGGCAGGGCTGGTGCGTCGTCTGGTCCGCGCGCTCATGCAATCGCGCACACCGGCCTGAGCGGCAGTGCTCAACGGGAAGCACCGGCACGGATCACCGTGTCCGTCAGCAGCCGTCCGCAACGGGCGATCTCGGCCAGCGGGGCATAGCCGTAGCCGATCACCAGTCCCCGCAGGTCCTGCCGTTGCAGGCAGTAGGCCGACAGCGGCCGCACGGTCAGACCCTGCTGGCCGATGCGCTGCGCCAGCGCGCGGTCATCGGTACCGGGTGGCAGCCGCAGACACAGGTGCAGGCCCTGGTCCGCACCACTGATGAACGGGCCATCGGCGTCACCCAGCAGCGGGCGCAGCGATTCCAGCAACAGCTGTCGCCGCTCGGCATAACCCTGGCGGGCCCGGCGCAGCGCGCTGCTGAAGTGCCCCATCTCGATGAACTCGGCCAGGGCGGCCTGCAGGGGCATCTGCCCCGGGCGGTTCAGGTCATAGTGGGCCTGCCGGAAGGATTCGACCAGGGACTTGGGCACCACCAGGTAGCCCAGCTTGATGCCCGGGTACAGCACCTTGGAGAAGGTGCCCATGTAGAGCACGCGGCCGTCGGTGTCCAGCCCTTCCAGGCTGCTGATCGGTGGTCCGCTGAAGCGGTATTCGCTGTCGTAGTCGTCCTCCAGCACCCAGGCGTTGTGGGTGCGCGCGGTCTGCAGCAGCTGGTGGCGCCGCGGCAGCGACATCACCGAGCCGGTGGGGTACTGGTGCGAGGGCGTCACGTAGATCAGGCGCGGGGCATGCGCATCGTCGCTGGCGCCGGGTCGGATGCCCTGCTCATCGACCGGCACCGGGTGCAGGTGCAGGCCCGTGGCCATGAAGGCCTTGACCGCACCCCAGTAGGCTGGGTCCTCCACCCACACCGTGTCGCCGTGATCGGCCAGCAGGCGGGCGCACAGCTCCAGCGACTGCTGCGTGCCGCTGGTGACGATGACCTGGTCCGCATCCAGCTGCACGCTGCGGAACACCCGCAGGTAATCGGCGATGGCGCGGCGCAGCGGCGCGTAGCCCCCGGCCGTGGCGTAGTCCAGCATGTCGGGATAGGTCATGCGCCAGTGCTTGTTTTGCAGCCGCTGCCACAGCGCGAGAGGGAAGGCACTGAAATCGGCGATGCCGGGCGTGAAGGGTTGCACCTCCAGTTCACTGGCGCAGAAGCTGCCGGCCAGCGCTTCGCCGCGGCGCGAGAGCCGGGCCGGGGCCAGCGTCGGCAGGGTGCGAAGACCGCCCCGGGCGCGCCGGGCGCTGTTGATCTGGGGCACGTTGTCGTTGACGTAGGTGCCACTGCCCACCCGGCTGACCAGGTAGCCCTCGACGCCGAGCTGGTTGATGGCCGCCACCACCGTGTTGCGGGACAGTCCCAGGTCCTGGGCCAGGTCGCGGCTGGAGGGCAGGCGCTCGCCCGCCGCCAGCTTGCCGTCGAGCATGGCGCGCCGCATCGCCTCGTACAACTGGCGGTGCAAGGGCAGGGCATCCTGGACACCCAGGCGGTTCATTTCGGCCAGCAGGAACTCGGACAGCATGCGGTTTTCGGATAAGTGGCACCATGAAGTGGCGCGAACTGGCTCCGATTGTGATCCAATTTTGTCGTCAGAATGGTTTCAAGTGTTTGGAGACACCATGAAAATGCCGCCATGCATGGTCTGGCTGCCCGCGGACCATCGCCTGCTGGGCGATCACGGGCATCAGATGCCCTTTCTGCTGCTCGGTGACAAGTACGCCCGCGCCGTCAAGGTCGGGGTCGAGGCCCAACCGGTCATGTTTCCGCTGGCCGACGTGGGCGACATCCCCGAGCTGCTGTCGATGGTCGATGGGGTGATGCTCACCGGCTCGCCCTCGAATGTCCATCCTTCCCATTTCGATGAAGAGGTGGCCGACCCCTCGCTGCCGCTCGACCCGGTGCGCGACACCCTGACCCTGGCGCTGATCAAGGCCTGTGTGCACGAGGGCGTGCCGCTGCTGGGCATCTGCCGGGGGTTCCAGGAAATCAACGTGGCCCTGGGCGGCACCCTGCACCAGCGCGTGCATGAGGTGCCTGGCCGCATGGACCACCGCGAACCCAAGACGGCGCCGTTCGAGGAACAGTACGCACCCCGTCATCCGATTCATCTGGCGCCAGGCAGCGTGTTCGAGACCTGGGCCGGCGGCCCGCAGGTGATGGTCAACTCCCTGCACGGTCAGGGCATCCACCGCCTGGCCGATGGGCTGGAACCCATGGCCCAGGCACCCGATGGCCAGATCGAGGCTGTGGCGGTGCGCGGTGCACGCACCTTTGCCTACGCCGTCCAGTTCCATCCGGAATGGCGCTGCTGGGAGAACCCCTTCTACAGCGCCATCTTTGCCGCCTTCGGTCACGCCTGCCGCCAGCGCCGCAGCCTGCGTCTGCAGGCGGCCGATCTGGCCCGGCACCGTCCTGGCTAGCTACCGGGGACATCTGTCATCATCATCCAGCACGTCCACCAACCACAACGACAAGGAAACGGCTCATGAGCAGCCCGCAAACATTCAACGATCTGGAGCAATGGCTCAACCAGCACCGCGTCACCGAGGTCGAATGCCTGGTGCCTGACCTCACCGGCGTGGCCCGCGGCAAGATCCTGCCGCGCGAGAAGTTCACCGAAGACCGTGGCATGCGCCTGCCGCAGGCCATCGTCGGCATGGGTGTGACCGGTGAGTTCCCGGAAAGCGGCCCCTACTACGACGTCGTGGACCCCACCGACCGCGACATGCAGTTGCGCCCTGACCCGAGCACGGTGCGCATCGTGCCCTGGGCCACCGATCCCACCGCGCAGGTGGTTCACGACTGCTTTGACCATACTGGCAAGCTGGTGCCGTTTGCGCCGCGCTCGGTGCTGCGCCGCATCTGTGACCTGTACGCAGCCGAAGGCTGGGACCCGGTGGTGGCCCCCGAGCTGGAGTTCTACCTGACAGCCCGCAACACCGACTCCAACACGCCGCTCAAGCCGCCGATCGGCCGCAGCGGACGTGCCGAAACCTCGCGACAGGCCTACTCCATCGACGCGGTCAACGAGTTCGATCCGCTGTTCGAGGAGATCTACGACTACTGCGAGAAGATGAACCTCAACGTGGACACGCTGATCCACGAGGTGGGCGCCGGACAGATGGAGATCAACTTCTTCCATGCCCACCCGCTGGGTCTGGCCGACGAGGTGTTCTTCTTCAAGCGCACCGTGCGCGAGGCCGCGCTGCGCCACGACATGTACGCCACCTTCATGGCCAAACCGATCGCCGGTGAGCCGGGCAGCGCCATGCATGTGCACCAGAGCATCGTCGACAAGGCCACCGGCCGGAACATCTTCAGCAACGAGGATGGTTCGCCTTCGGACGCCTTCCACCACTACATCGGCGGCCTGCAGCGCTACATTCCCGCCGCCATGGTGCTGGTGGCCCCCTATGTGAACAGCTACCGGCGCCTGTCGCGCCACACGGCCGCGCCGATCAACATCGAGTGGGGCCACGACAACCGCACGGTGGGCATCCGCTCGCCGATTTCCAGCCCGCAGGCGCGGCGTGTGGAAAACCGCGTGATCGGTGCCGACGCGAACCCCTACGTGGCCATGGCCATGACCCTGGCCTGCGGCTACCTGGGCATGAAGAACCAGATCAAGCCCAAGCCCGAGATGCGGGGAGACGCCTACCTCTCGCCGTATGCCCTGCCGCGAAGCCTGGGCGAGGCACTGGACTGGCTGCGCCGCGAGACCGACCTGCACGAGGTGCTGGGCAAGGAGTTCATCACCATCTACACCGAGATCAAGGAGCTGGAGTTCGAGGAGTTCATGAAGGTGATCTCTCCCTGGGAACGCGAACACCTCCTGTTGCACGTCTGATCAGACTCAAAGCGAAACGCCATGAACACCTCCACCCTCATCGCACCGCCCGCGCTCGTCCGTCGTGCTGAGCAGCAGGACACCCAGGCCATCCAGGCGCTGGACAGTGCGCACTACATCCACCCGTTCACCGATCACGCCGATCTGGCCACGCGCGGGGCACGGGTGATCACGCACGCCGACAACATTTACGTCTGGGACAGCGAAGGCAAGAAGATCCTGGACGCGATGAGCGGTTTGTGGTGCGTCAACGCGGGTTACGGCCGCAAGGAGCTGGCGGACGCGGCGTACCAGCAGATGATGACGCTCCCGTTCTACAACAGCTTCTTCCAGACCACCAACGTACCGGCGGTCAGGCTGGCGGCCAAGCTCACTTCGCTCGCACCCAAGGTGGGGGACCGCAGCTTTACCCATGTGTTCTTCGGCAGCAGCGGTTCGGAAAGCAACGACACCAACGTGCGCATGGCGCGCCGCTACTGGGACCTGCTGGGCCAGCCCCAGCGCAAGGTGATCATCAGCCGGGAGAACGCCTACCACGGCTCGACCATGGCCGGTGCCTCGCTCGGCGGCATGAGCGGCATGCATGCTCAAGGCGACCTGCCCATCCCCAACATCACCCACATCGGGCAGCCCCACTACTGGGAAAACGCGCTTCCCGGGGAGAGCCGCGCCGACTTCGGCATCCGCGCGGCGCGCTGGCTGGAGGAGAAGATTCTGGAAATCGGCCCCGAGAAGGTGGCGGCGTTCATCGGCGAGCCGGTGCAGGGTGCCGGTGGCGTGATCATCCCGCCCGAGACCTACTGGCCCGAGATCCAGCGCATCGTCGACAAGTACGGCATCCTGCTGATCGCCGACGAGGTGATCTGCGCCTTTGGCCGTCTGGGACACTGGTTCGCCTATGAGAAGTTCGGCATGCGGCCCGATCTGATCACCTTTGCCAAGGGCGTGACCAGCGGCTACATCCCGCTGGGCGGGGTGATGGTGGGCAACCGCGTGGCCGAGGTGCTGATCGGGCAGGGCGGCGAGTTCAACCACGGCTACACCTACAGCGGCCACCCGGTGGCCTGCGCGGTGGCGCTGGCCAACCTGGAACTGATGGAGCGCGAGGGACTGGTTGACCAGGTGCGCACCGACACGGGGCCCTACCTGGCGCAGCAGTTCGGTGCGCTCAAGGACCATCCCCTGGTGGGTGAGGCCGAGACCTGCGGCTTCGTGGCCGGTCTGGTGCTGGTCAAGGACAAGGAACGGCGCACCATGTTCGATCCGGACCTGTCGGTGGGCATGATCTGCCGCCGCCACTGCTTCGGCAATGGTCTGGTGATGCGGGCGGTGGGCGACCGCATGATCATTGCCCCGCCCCTGGTGATGACCCGGGCGCAGATCGACGAGATGGTGGGTCTGATCCGCCAGTGTCTGGATGCCACCTTGGCCGAGTTGCGCACGAAAGGCCTCCTGGCTTGACTAGAATGCCTGCTGCAGTGTTCGATGCCCCAATTCGGGGAGAAAGCAGGCCTGTTTCTTGCTCTTGATGGGAGCAACGGGGCCGCTGGCGCTGGGTGAGTCGTTTGTCGGTTTCCAACCAACCTTTCTGGAGTGCCTTTCACCATGAAAAAGCAAGTTCTGGCCCTGGCCATTTCGGCAGTCCTCCTGGCCGCCTGCGGCAAGAAGGAAGAGCCCGCTCCCGCGCCGGCACCGGCCGCTCCGGTGGCTGCTGCCCCGGCTGAGCCGGCCAAGCCCGCCGGCCCGGTGTTCGATGACGAGAAAGTCCTGAACATCTACAACTGGCCCGACTACATCCCCGAGGGCATGATCGCCGCCTTCGAGAAGGAAACCGGCATCAAGGTCAACTACGACACCTTCGAAACCAACGAAGCCCTGCACGCCAAGCTGGTGGCCGGCAACACCGGTTACGACATCGTCGTGCCCGGTACCGTGTTCGCCAAGGGCCAGATCGAAGGCGGCCTGCTGCAACCCCTGAAGAAGGACCAGATCCCCAACCTGGCCAACCTGGACGGCGAGTTCATGAAGACGCTGACCAAGGCCGACCCGGACAACCAGCACCTGGTGCCGTGGGGCTGGGGCTTCACCACCGTGGGCATCAACAAGACCAAAGCCGAGAAGGCCCTGGGCGGCATGCCCATGCCCGAGAACGCCTGGGACCTGGTCTTCAAGCCCGAGTACACCAGCAAGCTCAAGTCCTGCGGCATCGCCTACCTGGATTCGCCGACCGAGATCATCCCGGTGGCCCTGCACTACATCGGCAAGGACGCCTACTCGAACGACCCGGCCGATTACAAGGCCGCCAACGAGATGCTGGCCAAGGTCCGCAAGGACATCCGCCTGTTCAGCTCGACCATGATCGACGACATCGCCGGCGGCAAGGCCTGCGTGGCCATCGGATGGTCCGGTGACATCAACCAGGCCGCTGCCCGCGTGAAGGAAAACGGCGGCAAGGACGTGATCGAGGCCCTGCTGCCCAGCACCGGCGCGCTGATCTTCGTGGACGCCATGGCCGTCACCAAGGACGCCAAGCACCCGAACAACGCGATGGCCTTCATCGACTTCTACCTGCGTCCCGAGAACGCCGCTGCCATGGCCAACGAGATGGGCTACCCCACCGGCAACAAGGCGGGCATGGACAAGGTCAACCCCGAGATCGCCGGCAACAAGACGATCTTCGTGGAGTCGGACTACATGGCCAAGATGATCCCGCCCAGCAGCTTCACCAACGAAGCACGTGAAGCCATGGCCAACGCCTACAACGCCTTCAAGAAGGGCAAGTAAGACGGCCGCTCGCTGCGAGCACGTCGCTCCATGGGCTGTTCAACCGCCGGGTCTGAACAGCCCTTTTTGTTTCTGATGTCCTGATCACCGGAGAAATTGCATGACCCAGCCTGGCGCACAAGAGGGGTATCTGGTCACCGAGAAGCTGGTCAAGCGCTTCGACGAAGCCGTGGCTGTCGACGAGGTGTCGCTGTCGATCGGCAAAGGCGAGATCTTTGCCCTGCTGGGTTCGTCCGGCTGCGGCAAGTCCACCCTGCTGCGCATGCTGGCGGGTTTCGAGACACCGACCAAGGGGCGCATCCTTCTGGGTGGTCAGGACGTCGCCGGACTGGCGCCTTACGAGCGGCCGGTCAACATGATGTTCCAGAGCTATGCGCTGTTCCCGCACCTGAACATCTGGGAGAACGTGGCCTTCGGTCTGAAGCGCGAGGGCCTGCCCAAGGCCGAGATCCAGCAGCGCACCGACGAGATGCTCGCCCTGGTGCAGCTCACACCCTATGCCAAGCGCAAGCCGCACCAGCTCTCGGGTGGGCAGCAGCAGCGTGTCGCGGTGTTGGTGGTGGGCGCGGGCCTGGGTGTCGAGGCGGATCGC
>JAJPEW010000115.1 GCA_021166755.1 Hydrogenophaga sp.
CCCTCGGGTGGGGGCTTGTCGAAACGGGTCGGCAGACGGCCCGTTCTGCGCCGACAATCCGATGCCCTCCTGATCGCAAGCCATGAGTCACATCTTCGACGCCGAATCCCGCCCCGCCATGGTCTGGCCCGCCAGCGGTCAACACCTGCTTCAGGCCGATGCACAGGGCTGGCACGCCCCCACCGAGGACTACTGGCGCCTGTGGCTGCAGCGACCGGAGCTGGCGCCGGTGGAGGAGTCTTGTGCGGCGGAGAGAAGCCTGCATGAGGCGCTGATGGCCGACCCCCTGCGCCCGGTGGCCGCGTCCGAGTTGCAGGCCATGGCCGACCCCGATATTGCCCAGAGCTACGGTCATTTCCTGCGCCTGCGCGAGGTACTGATCCATGCGGGTACCCTTGAGCAAGCCTATCTGGGCTGGGTGCGGGGACGACGTTTTGATCTGCCGCCGCTGTTCATGGATCTGGTGGTACAGGCGGTGGTGGCCCGCATGCTGGCCCAGGAGGACGTTGCGCTGGTCTGGCGCGCGGCGGAGCTGCTGTTCCGTCCCCAGCGGGTCGCGATCCAGGAGGGGCGGGTCCTGAGCGGTGACCTGCAAGTCCTGGACGATCTGCACCGCACCGGTGGTCTGGGCGAACTGGGCCGCCTGCTGATGGAGGGCGGTGTGTCGCTGCCGGGGACCGGCCTGCAGGTGCTGGGCGATGACAACGCAGGCACCTATCTGGCCGATCGCTGCCAGGACGGTCGGCATCGCCACCTGCTGGACCTCACCCATGGTCTCCAGCAGACGCTCTCGCATGGGCTGGTGCTGAATCTCAACAATGCGCGTTCAGGTTTGCGTGCGCTGGCCCAGGTGCTGGAGCGGTGGGTGAAGCACTTCCTCGGCGTGAAGGTGACGATCCGGCCCGAGGCGCGCGTGGAGGACCCCGCCTGGCGCTGGCACCTGGGGCTCGATGTCCAGTCCTCTGCCTTGCTTGATGCCCTGTATCAGGGCCAGCCCGTGCCGGAGGAATCGATGCGCCGCCTCATCAGCCTGTTCCGCCTGGAGGTCGAGGACCCGGCGGTGGTGCAGGCCGACATGCAGGGTCGGCCAGTCTACCTCGGGCTGGCGATGGATGCCGAGGGACGACTGCGGCTCAAACCTCAGAACCTGCTGCTGAATCTTCCGTTGAAGGAACGCCGCTGAACCGGGTGGCCGCCGGAAGCTCAATGTGGAAGCGGGCGCCCTGTCCGGGTTCGCTCTCGGCCCAGATGCGCCCGTCCATGCGCGTGATCGCCTTGTGCACCATGGCCAGACCGATGCCGGTCCCGGGGGCCTGATCGGCGCGGTGCAGCCGCTGGAACAGGGCAAAAATGCGGTCGTGGTGCTGCATGTCAAAGCCTTGGCCCTGGTCAATCACGCTCAGCAGCACACGGGGGCCCTCGGCCGTGTCATGGCGCCGACCGACGATATCGACCTGGGGTGGCTGCCCGGGCTTGGCGAACTTCAGGGCGTTGTCGACCAGGTTGCGCAGCACCATGGTCAGTCCACCCGGGGATGCCATCACGGTCAGGCTGGCTGCCATGTCGATGTCGATGCGCGCGTCCTTGAGGTCGATTTCGTTGCGCAGACCGTCAACCACCTCCTGCGCCAGCCCTCGCAGTGCGACCACCTCGACGGATTGCTCCTTCTGTTCCAGGTGCGAGTAGGCCAGCAGATCGTTGATCAGGCGCGCCATGTGGCTGGCCGCTTTGCGGATGCGGTCCAGGTAGCCCGCTGCGTGGGCGGATATCTGGTCGCCAAACTCTTCCTGAAGCAGACTGGCAAACCCCTCGATGCCGCGCAGGGGCGACTTCAGGTCGTGTGAGACCGAGTAGCTGAACGCCTGCAGGTCGGTGTTGACTTCCTCCAGCCGCTTGACGCTGGCCCGCAGGGCCTGCGTGCGCTCGGCCACTCGGGCTTCCAGTTGAAGGTTGAGGCGGGCGATGGCCTCTTCGGCGGCGTGCCGCTCATGGGTGTTGGCCAGCATCTGTGAGAACAGCCGCAGCAGGGCCTGTTCGTCGTCAGTGAACTGGTGAACCTGGCGAACGGCATCGAAGCCGATGAACCCGAAACAACCTTGCGAGGTGTTGATCGGCACCAGAATCAGGCTGCGAATGTCCAGAGGAATCAGCAGATCGCGCAGCCAGCCTGGGGGCAATGCGTCGACGTGCGTGATGCTGATGCTTTCTCCGGCCTTGTGCGCCTTGATGAGCTCGCTGGCCTGGTCCAGGGGGATGTTCTGCAGCAGCTCTTTCTGGGGCTGGATGCCGGATCCGCACCATTCGTGCGTGTTGGAGCACACCAGCCGGTCGAAGTCGTATCGGAACACATAGGCCCGGTCCAGGCCGATGAAGCTTCCCATCTCCTGCAGGCCGTCCAGGATGGCCTGGTTCATGCGGTCCTTGGGCAGGTTGATGAACCGGGTGGCCATTTGCAGCAGCAGCATCACCAGGTGGTTCAGGCGTTCGCGGTCGCGTTGCAGGTGGCGTTGGTCGTTGACAACCCGTGCAACGAACAAGCAGTGATCGCTTCCAGGCAGGCGGGCCATACGTGCGTTGAAGACGCGCGGGCCTTCCCCGACATCCAGGACGTAGTCGAAGTCCTGCAGCTGCCCATCGAAAGCAAGGGCCAGCTTGTCCATGATGAGTCCGGCAATGTCCTCTGGCATGACCTCCGCGACCCGGCGTTTCAGGAACTGCTCCGGCGGAAGGTACAGCAACTCACTGGATCCGCTCTGGAAGTGCACAAACATGCCGTCGCGGTCGATCACGAACAGCATGTCCTGCAGCACGTTGAACACATGCTCCAAGGTCTCTCCGCGCTGGCGCGAATCGGCCTGGGCCTGGCGCAACTCGGTCAGATCCACGCAGGAACCGATGTACCCGGTGAACAGACCGTCGGCATCGTGACGAGGTGTGCCCTGATCCAGAATCCAGCGGTACTCGCCATCGTGCCGCCTGAGGCGGTATTCGATGCTGAAGCCCTGACGCTGGACAAACGCTTCCCGAAACCGCTTCAGGCAAGTGTCTCGGTCATCCGGGTGGACCGATTGCGCCCAGCCGTCGCCCAGCTCGTCTTCCATGTCCCGGCCGGTGAACTCCAGCCAACGACGGTTCACCCAATCGAACTGCATCGTCTTGTCGCAGGTCCAGAACAGTGCGGGCGATGCATTGGCCACCATGTCGAGGTCATGGAACATCTGCCGCCGCTGCTCCTCCAGTGCCCGTCGTTCGGTCACCTCGCGTTGCAGCCGATGCACCGACCGGTCCAGCTGCCAGCCGCCCAGGGTCAGCGCCAGCGCCAGTGCCAGGGCGGCCAGACCGATGGCCGGCAGCCGTCGGTACCATTCGGACAGCACCACGTCGGTGGGCACACCGTACACCACCACCATCTCCGAGGCGGTGCCGGCCAGGCGACGGAAGGCCACCCGCCGCTCGACGCCATCGAACTGTCCGCGGGTCAGGAAGCTGCCGGCCGCCCGGCTGGTGATCATCTGGGCCACATGGCCTTTGACGGCCTGTCCGATCTCCCTTTCGTCAAAGGGGGCCCGTGCAAGGACCGACACCATGCCGCCGGGTACGATGCGGAACAGGGCCACACCGCCGCCATCCTTGATGCGATCGTTTTCCAGCCGGGCCAGAACCGCAGAGAACGAGAGATCCACGACGTAGCCGGCCACGGTCTGCCCATCCGCACCAGCCTTCCAGACCAGCGGAATGGACCGTACCAACGGGGGGCCGTGCACGGCACCGACATGCCATCGACCTGGGATGGCTTCGGCCATCTGCTCAAGCTCTTGGGCCGCCGGCCGTTTTTCCAGCAATCGATCACTGACCAGTTCAATGACTTGTCCGCCCGGGGTGACGGCGTGCAGCTGGAAAGGCAAGGGCAGGGTGGACAGCAGTTCCGCGCGCAGGGACGCGGCCTCGGGCGTCCAGAACTGGCGCATCGCCTCATGGGAGTTGCCGACCAGGACCTGTTCCACCTGTTGCACGGCCACTTCGGCCACCGTGAGCGACTTCTCCAGATCACTGGCCAGACGCTGGACCTGCCGGACTGCTACATCGTCCGCTGTGTCCAGCAGGCGTGATCGCTCGTGCCACAGGTAGGCGCCAGTGCCCAGCATGAGCATGCCCAGCGCCAGGACCACCAGGCTCACGATCCTGGCACGATCGGCCAGCCAGGCCTGCTGACGGCGCCTTGTGGTGATCATGCGGGGACTCCTGTCTCCATCCGTGACTCTTGCGCACCGTGGTCCGCCGTCACCTGGATGTGGAATGTGCTGCCCCGGCCAGGCGTACTGTCGGCCCAGATGCGTCCCCCCATGCGTTCCATGGCCTTGGCCGCGAGCGCCAGTCCGATCCCGGTACCAGGAATCTGGTCCTGACGGTGCAGACGCTGGAACATACCGAAGATGCGGTCGTGGTGCTTCATGTCGAAGCCCTGTCCGTTGTCGGAGACGCTCAGGTGAACCTTATCCTTCTCCTGGACGGCCACGATCCGGATGTCCGGTGGCCGGTCGGCTGGCGTGAACTTCAAGGCGTTGTCCAGCAGGTTGCGCAAGACCATGGACAGGCCCCGGGGGTCGGCCACCACCAGCGGGCCGGGCTCCACCTGAACAGTCAGGCACCCCTGGCGCCTTTCGACGGTTTCCATCACGGGCTGCGTCACGTCCTGAATCA
>JAJPEW010000166.1 GCA_021166755.1 Hydrogenophaga sp.
CTGTGCGCCTGGCGCCTGGGGCGGCTGGAGCACCCCCGGGCCACCTGATCGCTCAGGCGCTGGTGTGGGCCTCTTCGCCCAGCTTGCCGTCGCGGAAATCCGCCAGCGCCTGGTAAATCTCCTCCTTGGTGTTCATCACGAAGGGGCCATACTGCGCGATGGGCTCGTTCAGCGGCCGGCCGGCAATCAGCAAGGCCTTGGTGTCTGACGTGGCTTCAATCACCACACCGTCGCTGGCGGGGTCGTTGGCCAGCAAGGCCATGCGCTGGGCGGGCACCACTTTCCCGTCGATGGTGACGCTGCCCCGGTAGACGTAGACGAAGGCGTTGTGCGCCGAGGGCAGCGGCTGGCAGAAAGCGGCTCCAGCGGGCAGGTGAAGATCGAGGTACAAGGGCTGCGTGGCGTCACGGGTGACCGCGCCGGTCACGCCATGGGTTTCACCCGCGATCACGGTGACCGACACCCCGGCGTCGGTGGTGAACTGGGGAAGATCAGCGTTCTTGAAGTCGCGGTACCAGGGGCTGTTCATCTTGTCCCGTCCCGGCAGGTTCAGCCAGAGCTGAAAGCCCTCCATCACGCCATGCTCCTGCTGCGGAATCTCGGAGTGGATCACGCCGCGGCCAGCGGTCATCCACTGCACACCGCCGTTCTCCAGCAGGCCTTCGTTGCCCGCGCTGTCACGGTGCAGCATGCGGCCGGCGATCATGTAGGTGATGGTCTCGAACCCCCGGTGCGGATGGTCAGGGAAGCCCGCGATGTAGTCGTCCGGATCATCGCTGCCAAAGGCATCGAGCATCAGGAAGGGATCGAGCCGGCGCTGAAGATCCTGTGTGAGGACCCGCGTGAGCTTGACACCCGCCCCGTCGGACGTAGCCTGACCGGCCACCAGACGCTCGATGCGCCGGGGCTGCTGCACGACAGGGGTGGGGTGTTGGCTCATGCGGTTCTCCTCAGTGCTGGAACAGGTTCGTGGTTCAGGCCAGTGCCTGGGCCAGATCGGCCTCGGCCTGTGCAAAGCCCTTGGCGGCGGCCTCGGGGCCCATGGCCAGGCCTTCGGCGTAGATGAAGCGCACGTCGGTCAGGCCCAGGAAGCCCAGCACGGTCTTCAGGTACGGCACCTGGCTGTCGTGCGGCTGGTCGCGGTACAGGCCGCCGCGGGCCAGCGCCACGTAAACGGTCTTGCCCTTGATCAGGCCTTCGGGGCCGCTTTCGGTGTAGCGGAAGGTCACGCCGGCACGGGCGATGGCGTCGATCCAGGCTTTGAGCTGCACCGGCACGCCGAAGTTGTACATCGGAACGCCCAGCACGATGGCGTCGTGGGCTTGAATCTCGGCGATGAGGGCGTCGTACTCGGCCACCACGGCGGCCTGGGTGGCGCTGCGTTGCTCGGCCGGGGTGAACAGGGCGCCCAGAGCGGCCTCGTCCAGCACGGTCACGGGGGTGGCGGCCAGGTCGCGCAGGGTCACGGTGGCGGCCGGGTGGGCGGCCTTCAGGCGCTCGGTCACGGTGTTGGCCAGCTTGGTGGAATTGGCGCCCTCACGGCGGGCGCTGGCGTTGATTTGCAGAATCTTCATGGTGGTGCCTTGATGGGGGATGGATGCGATGTATGGACTGTAAATCGGGATAATATTTTGATAAATTGGGTTATTTGGATAACATTGTTTCAATAATGGAACAAAAAGACGTTGCCCCGCCTCCCTGGGGGACTGCGCCTGCCCCCCTTGATCCCGCTGATCTGCTGCTGTTCGCGCAGGTGGTGGAGGGTGGCAGCCTGACGCGGGCCGCTGAGCGCATGGGCCTGCCCAAGTCCACCGTCTCTCGCCGGCTGGCGGCGCTGGAGCAGCAGATGGGCGAAACCTTGCTGATCCGCACCACCCGCCGCCAGACCCTGACCGAACTGGGCGCTCAGTTGATGGAGCACGCCCGGGAACTGGCCAGCAGCCTGGAAGCGGTGATCGCTTTGCGTGAGCAGCGCCAGGCCGAGCCCAGTGGTCGCTTGCGCGTGTCGATGCCCAGTGACCTGGCCAACCTGTTGCTGGCCGACAGCCTGGCGGCTTTCTCGGCCTTGCACCCGGCGGTCACCCTGGAACTGGACCTGTCACCGCGTCGGGTGGATCTGATCGGCGAGGGTTTCGACCTGGCGGTGCGCATGGGTGAGCTTCCCGATGACGCCCTGCTGGTCGCGACCCGCCTGGCGGTGTTCACCCACGGGCTCTATGCGTCGCCAGACTATCTGGCCGAGCACGGCGAGCCACGTGAGCCGGAGGAGTTGATGCGGCACCAGGCGATTCGCCTGGGCAGTGCTGGTCGCTCGCAGACCTGGGTGTTGATCCGGGGAGATCGCCAGTGGCAGGGGCAGCCACCGGCGAGAATCCAGGCGAACTCGCCAGAAACGCTGGTGCGTCTGGCCCGCAGCCGAGTGGGATTGGCGGCCGTGCCCGATCTGTTTGCCCTGGCCGATGTGCGAGCTGGCCGGCTGCGCCGCGTGCTGCCCGATTGGTGCCTGCCCGAAAGCACCGCATGGGCGGTGACTCCCGGCCGCAAACTGCTGCCCGCCAAGACGCGGGCCTTCATCGAGATGCTGCAGCAGGTGCTTCGGCAGGCCGCTAGCAGTGGCTGAGATGCTCAGTCGCGGGCAGTCGCGCCGTACTTGCGCACCAGCCCGTCAATGGCCAGCAGGTAGCCATCCGTACCGAATCCGACCACGATGCCACCGGCCACCGGTGACACCCAGGAGTGGTGCCGGAACGCTTCCCGAGCATGCACGTTGGAGATGTGGCACTCGATCACGGGCAGCGGCTCCACGCCCTTGATGGCATCGTGCAGCGCAATGGAGGTGTGCGTCAGGGCGCCCGGGTTGAAGACCACACCCAGGACCTTTCCTTCACGGAAGAGGCGACCGTATTCGTGGATCTTGTCGATCAGGGCGCCTTCCCAGTTGCTCTGGAAGCACTCCACCTCATGGCCCAGTCGCTGGCCGTGCGCTATGCAGTCGGCCTCGACATCAGCCAATGTCGCTTGGCCGTACTGGCCAGGCTCCCGCGTACCGAGGAGGTTGAGGTTGGGGCCGTTGAGGACGAGGATCTTTCGGGTCATGATCGGTGCGAGGTGGCACTAGGGCGTTGTCGCTATGTTGCCACGTGTGTGCCACGTTTCGGCGCTGCTGCAGGTGGTCAGGGCGCCGGTTCCACCCGCGGTGTATTGCGCCTCAGCGGGTTGAAGCCCGTGACCAGCGCGGTGGCCAGCAGCACCAGCGCGCCGCCGGCAAAGATGCCGGGCGAGAGGGCCTCACCCAGGAAGATGTGGCCCCAGGCCACACCGAACACCGGGATCAGGAAAGCCGGGCTGGTGGCCGCCACGGGCGAGACATGGCGAACGATGCGCAGGTGCAGCCAGTAGGCCAGCCCCGAGGTGATGATGCCCAGCACCAGCAGCGAGAGGAGCGCAGGCGTGGTGAATCCGGCCTGTGGCAGCGACCAGACGGCGCCCGGCAGCACCATGGCCAAGGCAAACACATGGATCGACGCCGATATTGCCAGGGGCTGGATGCGCTGGGTGGCGCGTTTCATTAGGGGGGTGCTGATGCCGTAACAGAGCGCAGCACCAATGCAGGCCAGTGCGGCCAGCAGGGTCTGGGTATCCGGCTGCACCGGTCCCAGACGTACGATCAGGGCCACACCGGCCGCCCCCGCGGCGCAGCCGAGTAGCTTGCGTGCGCTCAGCGTGTCTTCCTTGAACCAGGCCGCAGACAGGGTACCAAACAGCACCACCGTGGTGTTGAGCAGAGCGCTGTAGCCCGCCGGCAGCCGAAGCGCGGCCCAGGCAAACAGCAGAAAGGGCAGGGCCACCGACAACGCGCCCAGCAGAGTCAGCTCGCGCCAGTGCTCCCAGGGCCAGCGATGGCGCAGCAGGCGCATGATCACCGCCAGGGTCAGGGTCGCCAGCAGCACCCGTGCGCCGGCCAGCACCTGCGGCCCGAAGACCGGGCTGGCAATGCGCAGAAACAGGAAGGATGCGCC
>JAJPEW010000206.1 GCA_021166755.1 Hydrogenophaga sp.
GGCAGCAGCCCGGAGGACACCAGTTGCAGCTCTTCGCCATCCACCAGCCTCGCGGCGGCCTTGGGCTGTCCTGTGCCATCCAGCACCAGCACCTCGGACAGCCGAAGGTATTTCATGTTGTCCTCGGTGATGTTGTCATCGAGGAAGGCATCGTCCTGGCCGCGAACGAAGCGGACCGCATCGTCCCAGTATGCGTAGTCGATGGTGGTCGTCAGCAGTTCCTGCGCCTGCTGGGACAGGATGCGTCTGGCGCGCTCCCCCTCGTGCAAGGCCCTCTCGTCCTCCAGGGCGGCAAAGGAACGGGAGATGGTCTGCCCCGTCACGACGATGGCCAGCAGGGTGACGACACCGACCGCCGCCAGGATCAGCAGCCACGCTTTGTGCTGGAGTTTCATATTAAGGCAGTATCGTCACTTTTGCCGCCCAATTAAATGACAAAACTCCCAAAAGAATGTGAATAACCGGACAGCGTGAGATTGTTCCGGTCAGTCGAACACAATCTCGACCTGCTGTCCATGCGACTGGGCCATCCAGCTGGCCAGCGCGGCATCCGTGGGGTAGAACAAGGCGCGATCGTCCAACTGAAGTTCACAACGGGCACCAGGGCGCTGCACCAGCAGCCGCACCGGCAGACCCCGCACCAGTTCGCCCTGCTCGGTCTGCTCTCTTTTCGGCGGGAAGTCCCTGACCAGGCTCGACACCGCCGGGGCCTGGCCATTGACCGGCACCCGCAGGTACTTGCCGAAGCGGCAGCGCGCCGACGCCAGGTCCCAGATGTGCTGCATCTTCAGGCGCAACCCGCCAGAGAAGCGATCCGGCTGCGCCAGGGCCTGCACGATGATCAGCTCGTCGTCCTTGAGCAGGTTGCGGTGCTGGTTGATCAGGTTCTCGTCGGCCGTCGCCTCGATAACCCCTGACTTGTCGTCCAGCTTGAAGATGGCCACCTTGCCCCGTTGGCCATTGATGATGCGCAGATCGCCCACGATGCCGGCCAGCAGCACCGGATCGCGGCTGTCGACCACATCGGCCACCGGCGTGCGGGCAAAACGGCGCACCTCCCGCTCGACCTCGTCGAACAGATGCCCCGAAAAGTAGAAACCGATGGCGGTCTTTTCGTGGGTCAGACGCTCCTTGACGCCCCAGGGCAAGGTGGCGACCAGATCGGGCTCCTGGGCGCTGGAGCCATGGTCATCTCCGCCGAGCATGTCGAACAGGCCACCCTGGTTGGCGTTGGCCTGCGTGGTGGCGGCGTACTCGAAAGCCACGTCCAGTGACGCCAGCAGCTCGGCCCGGTTGAGGTGGATGGCATCGAATGCGCCGGCCTTGATCAAGGCCTCGACCGTGCGCTTGTTGATGCGTGAGCGATCGACCCGCAAGCAGAAATTGAACAGGCTCGTGAATGGTCCCGTCTGGTCACCGTTGGGGCCTTCGCCCCGACCTTCGCGGGCCGCCACAATGGCCTCGATGGCTGCCTGTCCGGTGCCCTTGACCGCACCGAGTCCGTAACGGATGAGCTTGTCGGTCACCGGCTCGAAGCGGTAGGCACCGCGGTTGACATCGGGCGGCTCGAAGGCCATGCCCATCTTCTGCGCGTCTTCCCACAACACCTTGAGCTTGTCGGTGTTGTCCATTTCCACCGTCATGTTGGCGCAGAAGAACTCGGCCGTGTAGTGGACCTTGAGCCAGGCGGTGTGATAGGCCAGCAGGGAGTACGCGGCGGCATGCGACTTGTTGAAGCCGTAGCCGGCGAACTTCTCCATCAGGTCGAAGACCTCGTCGGCCTTCTCCTGGCTGATGCCTTTCTCGGCCGCGCCCTTGCGGAAGATGACGCGGTGCTCGGCCATTTCCTCGGGTTTTTTCTTGCCCATGGCTCGGCGCAGCATGTCGGCGCCACCGAGGCTGTAGCCGCCGAGCACCTGGGCGGTCTGCATCACCTGCTCCTGGTAGACCATGATCCCGTAGGTCTCGGCCAGCACGGGCTCGACCAGCGGGTGCGGGTACTCGACCACCTCGCGACCGTGCTTTCGCGCCACGAAGCTGGGAATCAGGTCCATCGGACCTGGTCGGTACAGCGCGTTCAGGGCGATCAGGTCTTCCAGACGGGAAGGCTTGGCATCGCGCAGCATGCCCTGCATGCCACGGCTTTCAAACTGGAACACGGCCTCGGTCATGCCCTTGGAAAACAGCGCGTAGACCTTGGGATCGTCCAGCGGCACGTTGGCGAAGTCGAAGTTCTCCTGACCCTTGTGGCGCTTCATGATGAATTCGCGCGCGATCTCCAGGATGGTCAGCGTGGCCAGCCCCAGGAAGTCGAACTTCACCAGCCCGATGGCTTCGACATCGTCCTTGTCGTACTGGCTGACCGCCGATTCGCTGCCCGGCTGCATGTACAGCGGGCAGAAGTCGGTCAGCTTGCCCGGGGCGATCAGCACACCGCCGGCATGCATGCCGATGTTGCGGGTCATGCCTTCGAGCTTCTGCGCCATCTCGATCAGGGTCTTGACGTCCTCTTCCTTCTGGATCCGCTCGGCCAGCACCGGCTCCATCTCGATGGCGTAGTTGTTCTTGTCGCCCTCCTTCTTCGGCACCGGCGGGTACTGCAGCGTCACGCTCATGCCCGGCTTGTTGGGGATGAGCTTGGAGATGCCGTCACAGAAACCGTAGGAGAAGTCGAGCACACGACCCACGTCGCGGATGGCGGCTCGCGCGGCCATGGTACCGAAGGTGGCGATCTGGCTCACTGCATCCTTGCCATAGCGGTCCTTGACATAGTCAATGACACGGTCGCGGTTGGCCTGGCAGAAGTCGATGTCGAAGTCGGGCATGGACACCCGCTCCGGGTTCAGGAAGCGCTCGAACAGCAGGTTGTACTGCAACGGATCCAGGTCGGTGATGAGCAGCGCATAGGCCACCAGCGAGCCGGCACCCGAGCCGCGACCCGGGCCGACCGGACAGCCGTTTTCCTTGGCCCACTTGATGAAGTCGGACACGATGAGGAAGTAGCCCGGGAAACCCATCTTGAGGATGGTGTTGAGCTCGAACTCCAGGCGCTCGACATAGCGGGGACGCTGCTCCTCGCGCCGGGCCTCATCCGGGAACAGGTGCCTCAGGCGCCCTTCCAGCCCCTCGTAGGACACGTGGCGGAAATACTCCTCCACCGACATGGTGCGGCCGTCGACCGGCGGGATCGGGAAGTTGGGCAGTTGCGGTTTGTCCAGCACCAGGGTCAGGTTGCAGCGCCGGGCAATCTCCAGCGAGTTGGCCAAGGCCGAGGGCACGTCGGCAAACAGCGCCTCCATCTCGGCCGCAGGTTTGAAATACTGCTCGCGCGTGAAGCGCCGCACCCGGCGGTTGTTGCCCAGAATCTCGCCTTCGGCAATGCACACCCGTGCCTCATGCGCCTCGTAGTCGTCGGGCTCCAGGAACTGCACCGGGTGCGTGGCCACCACCGGCAGCCGCAAGCGGGCCGCCAGGCGAACCGCGGCGACCACGTGGCGCTCATCGTCGGGCCTGCCCGCCCGTTGCAGCTCCAGGTAGAAGCGGTGGGGAAACATGCCCGCCAGCTGCAGCGCCACATCGGCCGCACGCTGGTCGTCACCGGCCAAAAGGGCCTGGCCGACGGGACCTGCATGGGCGCCGGACAACATGATCAGACCGGCGTTGAGTTCCTGCAACCACTCACGCTTGACCAGCGGCTGCTCACGCACCACGTTCTTCGTCCAGGCCCGTGCCAGCAGCTCGCTCAGGTTGAGGTAGCCCTGCCGGTCCTGCACCAGCAGCAGGACCCTGGGCATGGGTGGCTGGTGGGGGCCCATGGCACCGGCAGCCGCGTCTTCTGAGAATCCCTGCAGAGCCACCTCGGCGCCGATCACGGGTTTGAGCCCGGCGCCCCTGGCGGCCTTGTAGAACTTGATGCCGCCAAACAGGTTGTGCAGGTCGGTGATCGCCAGCGCCGGCTGGCCATCGGCGGCGGCGGCAGAGACGACGTCATCGATGCGGGTGGTACCGTCGACGACAGAAAATTCGGTGTGCAGGCGCAAGTGAACAAACATCCCGGGATCATGCCACCGGTACATCCCGGGATGCGGGAATGACCCCGACACGCCCGTCACCACCGGTATGATCGCATCACACTTTCTTCATGACACGCCCGCCCACATGGTCTCCAACGAAACCCCGCTGTCCGCCGCCCCTGAGTCCACTTGCGATGTGCTGGTGATCGGTGGCGGTCCGGCGGGGTCTACCGTGGCCTCCCTGCTGGCCGAACGCGGACACCATGTCGTCGTGCTTGACAAGGACCGGCACCCCCGGTTCCACATCGGGGAGTCGCTGCTGCCGGCCAACCTGC
Organism: Hydrogenophaga sp.; assembly: GCA_021166755.1. Lineage (GTDB taxonomy): Bacteria > Pseudomonadota > Gammaproteobacteria > Burkholderiales > Burkholderiaceae_C > Hydrogenophaga > Hydrogenophaga bisanensis. Next base: position 4,349 of record JAJPEW010000206.1, read on the forward strand.
CCCTGTTCGAACGCTTGGGTGTGGCCGACGAGATCCGGGCCATCGGCATGTACAAGCCGGGCGCCGAGTTCGTCTCCCCGCACCATGACCATACGCAAACCTTCCACTTCGCCGAAGCCTGGGACAAGTCCATGCCCCATGCCTACCAGGTCAAGCGGGCCGAGTTTGATCAGGTCCTGCTGCGCAACGCAGCCCGGCTTGGTGCACAGGTGCACGAAGGCTGCAAGGCGACGGGAGTCGTCTTCGAGGACGATGGCAGCGTGCGTGTGACAGCGCGCCTGGACGATGGCGCAGAGCAGCGGTGGCACGCCCGCTTTCTGGTGGATGCATCGGGACGGGATACCTTCCTGGCCAACCGCTTTCGCATCAAGGAGCGCAACCCCCGCCACAACAGCTCGGCGGTGTACGCACACTTTCGCCACGCACGCCGGCATGAGGGGGACGCCGAGGGAAACATCTCGATCTTCTGGTTCGACCACGGCTGGTTCTGGTTCATTCCCATGAGCAATGACACCACCAGTGTGGGCATGGTGACCTGGCCGTACCACATGAAATCACGGGCAGGACGCCCCCTGGAGCAGTTCCTGATGGACAACATCGCCACCTGTCCCAAATTGCAGGAGCGGCTGGTGAATGCCGAGCGCATCACCCCGGTGGAAGCCACTGGCAACTTCTCTTACGTTTCGCAGCGAAACCACGGCGCCAACTACCTCATGCTGGGTGACGCGTTCGCCTTCATCGATCCGGTGTTTTCTTCTGGCGTCTGGCTGGCCATGCACAGCGGCGTCATCGGTGCCGACACGGTGGACACCTGCCTGCGGCAACCGGCCCGGGCCAAATCCGCACTCGCTCGCTTTGACCGGGCGATGCGACACGGACCGAAGGAGTTCTCCTGGTTCATCTACCGGGTCACCAATCCGATCATGCGCGACTTCTTCATGTACCCGAAGAATGTGTTCCGCGTGAAAGAGGCGCTGCTGTCGGTACTGGCGGGCGATGTCTTCGGCAAGACCCCCATCTGGCGCTCGCTGTTCATCTTCAAGGTCATCTACTACGCGGCCAACATCCTGCAACCGCGCCGTGCCTTCATGGCCTGGCAGAAGCGGCGCTTCAACATCCGCAAGGTGGACGATCCTGCGCTCTACCAGGCCTGAGGGGCATCATGTGAAGGCCATCCATCGCACCCGACTCGCCCTGTCCGTTGCCGGCATGCTGGCAACCTGCCCCTTGCACGGTCATGCCGGCGACAAGCCACTGTGGGAAGTCGGGCTGGGGGTGGGTGCGGTCAGCTTTCCGGCCTACCGGGGATCCGACCAGTCCAGCCAGTTTGTCCTGCCGACACCTTACTTCACCTACCATGGCCGTTTCCTAAAAGCAGACCGACAGGGCGTGCGCGGACAGCTGTTCGAATCCGACCGGGTGGACCTGACCATCTCGGCCGCGCTGTCCCCGCCAGCCCCCAGCCGCAAGATCAGGGCCCGTGAAGGCATGCCCGATCTCGACGCCAACTTCGAGGTGGGCCCCGAACTGGACCTGACCCTTTGGCGTTCGGCCGACCGCGAACGCCTGCTGCGTCTGTACCTTCCCCTGCGGGTGGCCCACACCCTGACACGGGATGTGCAGAACATCGGCTGGGTCTTCCATCCGAAGCTCAACCTCGACCTGCGCGATGTGCCAGGGCTGGAACGATGGAATGTGGGCCTGCAGGCGGGCCCGCTGTTCGGAGACCGGCGCCAGCACCAGTACTTCTATGGTGTCGACCCCGCCTTTGCCACCGCCGAACGACCGACGTACCGTGCGAGTGGTGGCTATGCGGGGATGCAGTACCTGGCGGCGGTATCCCGCCGCTTTGACCGTTACTGGATCGGGGCCTTTCTGCGCTACGACAACCTGCGGGGGGCCAGCTTTGCCGACAGCCCGCTGGTGCGCACGCGTGACTACTGGGCGGGCGGCATCGCCGTGTCCTGGATCCTGGGTGAATCGTCCACACGCGTGAGTGTCGATGACTGAGTCGCCTCCCATCCATCGCTCCCTGTGGCGCCTGTATGAGCATCTGGCGATGGTGATCGGGCTGGGCACACTGGCGATCCTGTGTCTGACCTGGCTGCCGTTTGCGGCGGTGCTGCACCCCCTGCTGCCGCGGCCACTGGGACAGCGCCTGGGGCGCCGCATGATCATGGTCGGCTTTCGTCACTACCTGCGCGTCCTGAGCCTGCTGTGCGCCTGCCGGTTCGACCTCTCGGAACTCGACAGCCTGCGTCACGAACGGGGCCTGATCATTGCCGCCAACCACCCGTCCCTGCTCGATGCGGTGCTGCTGGTGTCCTGCCTGCCCAATGCGGTCTGCGTGATGAAGGCCAGCCTCATGGACAACCTGCTGTTCGGCGCTGCCGCCCGACTGGCCCGCTATGTCCGCAACGATGGCGCTCACCGCCTGGTCAAACGAGGTTGCCTGAGCCTGGCCGAGGGCAGCCAGGTGGTGCTGTTTCCCGAGGGCTCACGCACCAGAGACTTTCCGATGGACCCCCTGGGTCCGACCCTGGGTCTGATGGCCAAGCGCTCACGCGCGCCTGTCCAGACGGTGTTGCTCGAATTCTCGACACCCTACCTCGGTAAAGCCTGGCCACTCTGGCGTGCGCCCTGCCTGCCCTTGCGCTGCAAGGCACGCCTGGGCCAGCGCTTCAATCCCCCCGATGACCACCTGGCCTTCACCCGCTTGCTGGACGACCACCTGCGGACCGAACTGGCCGCCTCTCGCGCATGACCGAATCCGTCCGCTCAGGCACCCATCTGGTGCTGATCCCCAGCTACAACCCCGGTCGCGCCGTGATCGACACAGTCCAGGCCGCCCGAGGTCAATGGAACCCGGTCTGGGTCGTGGTGGACGGCAGCACCGACGGCAGCGATGTCTGGCTGCAAGAGATGGCCGGGCAGGACCCGGGCCTGACAGTGGTCGTGTTGCCCATCAACCAGGGCAAAGGTGCCGCCGTGCTCGAAGGCATCCGTCAGGCGCGAGCGCAAGGCTTCACCCACGCCCTGACCATGGACTCCGACGGTCAGCACCCGGCGGATCGAATTCCGGCATTCATGGCTGCGTCGCAGGCCGAACCCGGGTCCATGGTGCTGGGCAAACCGGTCTTCGGCCCGGAAGCACCGGCCCTGCGGGTCAACGGCCGAAAGGTGTCCAATGGCTGGGCCAACCTGGAGACCCTGTGGGCGGGCATTGGCGACTCGCTGTATGGCTTTCGGGTGTACCCGATCGAGCCCCTGATGCGCGTGATGCAATCGCAACGTTTCATGCGCCGCTTCGACTTTGATCCCGAAGCCGTCGTCCGGCTGTGCTGGGCGGGCGTCAAACCCGTCAACCTCGACGCCCCTGTGCGCTACCTCAGCGCCGATGAAGGCGGCGTGTCGCACTTCCGGTATCTGCGGGACAACACCCTGTTGACCTGGATGCACACGCGGCTGTTCCTCGGTTTCCTGCTGCGTCTTCCTGTCCTGCTGTGGCGCCGCCTGCGGGGCTGAGCACCTGAAACATCCCGACATGACCGATCAAACAAAACCAGCACAAGCCGCCATGAATGCCAGTGAGCGGCTGGAGGACTATTTTCATGGTGAGGCCGAGCGGCAGTCCGTCACGCGCGCCATGTTCAACGAGGCCGCCTCCGGCTATGACCGGGCCGAGGCGCTCACCGCCCTGGGCAGCGGGCGTTGGTACCGTCGTGAGGTGCTGCGACGCGAGGGTCTGCAACCCGGCATGAAGGTGCTGGACGTGGCAGCGGGCACGGGTCTGGTGACTGAAGCCGCGCTGGCGCTGGCCGGCCCTGAGGGCCAGGTCACGGCACTGGACCCCTCACCCGGCATGCTGTCAGAGCTGCGCCGCAAGTTGCGTTGCGAGACGATCGAAGCCTATGCCGAATCCATTCCCCTGCCCGACGCACAGGTGGACTTCCTGTCGATGGGCTATGCCCTGCGCCATGTGGGCGACATCCACCGGGCCTTCGGCGAATACCTGCGTGTGCTCAAGCCCGGCGGTCGTGCCTGCATCATGGAAATCAGCCGGCCCGGCAACCGGCTCGGCCGCATGGCCCTGAAGTTCCACATCGGGGTGCTGGTACCGCTGCTGGCCCGGCTGAGCGGCCGGCATGCGGATGTGAAGCGCCTTTGGGCCTATTACGGAGACACCATCGAGGCTGCCATTGACCCGGCGCAGGTGATGGACGCCCTTCGGCGGGCGGGGTTCGACAACGTCCGTTGCCGGGTGACCCTCGGCATTTTCCGTGAGTACACGGGAACGCGGCCGTGAGCACGGTTGAGCGATTCCTGATTGCCCTGCTCATCGTCTTCACCATCCCATGGCTGGTCTGGCGATGGGGCCGCACCGAGCGTTGGGCTCCCCTGGTGGTGGTGCAAATTCTGGCGGGTATTGTGCTGGGACCCGGCGTGCTGGGACAGTGGTTCCCCGCGTACCACGCCTTTGTATTCACACCGGAAGTCACCCATGCGCTCAACGGGGTCGCATGGTGGGCGGTGATGCTGTTTGTGATGATTGCCGGCGTCGAGCTCGATATGCGCCAGGCCTGGACGCATCGGCGCGAAAGTGGCATCACCGCGGGACTGGCCCTGGGCATGCCCATGCTGCTGGGTTGCGGGGCCGCCATGGTCATGCTGGCCTGGCCCGGCTGGCTCGGGCCGCAGGCACAGCGTTGGCAGTTCGTCCTCGGTGTGGGCATGGCCTGCGCTGTCACGGCCTTGCCCATCCTGATCCTGTTCATGGAGAAGCTCGAACTGCTGCGCCACCCGCTGGGGCAGCGCATCCTGCGGTACGCCAGCCTGGATGATCTGGCGATCTGGGGGGTGCTGGCCCTGATCGTGATGGACTGGGCGCGCGTGGGCCGGCAGATGGCGTTCCTGCTGGCCTTTGTGCTGGCGGCCTTGGCCTTCCGGCGACTGATGGTCCGCGTGACAGAACAAGACCGCTGGTACCTGGCCCTGATCTGGCTGGCCGCGTGTGCCCTCGGCGCCGACTGGGCTGGTCTGCACTTCATGGTGGGCGCCTTTCTGGCCGGGGCCGTGCTCGACGCCCACTGGTTTGACCAGGACCGCATGGACCTGCTTCGTCACCACGTGCTGCTGACGCTGATGCCGGTGTTCTTCCTGTCCACCGGCCTGAGGACCAGCTGGACCATGGGCGGCCTGGATGTGCTGCTGGCCGCGGCCCTTCTGCTGGCGGCCGCGGTGACCGGCAAGCTCATCGGTGTTCACCTGGCCGGTCGCATTCTGAGGTGGGGCCCTGGCGAAGCGAGCCTGATCGGCTGGCTGCTGCAGACCAAGGCCCTCATCATGATCATCTTTGCGAATGTGCTGCTGGATCGGGCCATCATCAGCAGCGGCACCTTTACCGCCCTGCTGCTGATGGCGGTGGCCAGCACCATGATCACGATCCCCATGGTGGAGCCGCGACTGGCCAGCATTCGGCGCGCCACCTGATCGGCGGGTTCAGATCATCCCGCCGTTGACCGAGATCACCTGCCCGGTGATGTAGCCTGCCCGATCCGAGGCCAGAAAGTCCACCAGATCGGCCACTTCCTGCGGCTGGCCGGCCCGCTGCATCGGCACCATCTGCCGGATGACCTCAGGGCTGAACTGACCCTCGGCCATGCCACTGTCGATGATGCCGGGGGCCACCACGTTGACGGTGATGCCCCGGCTGGCCAACTCCAGCGACAGGGCCTTGCTGGCCGAATGCAGGGCCCCCTTGGCCGCCGCGTAGTTGACCTGCCCGCGATTGCCGGCCACGGCAGCCACCGACGAGATGCTGATGATGCGACCCCAGCGGGTGCGAATCATGGGCAGCGTCAGCGGCTGGGTGACATTGAAAAAGCCGTTCAGGGACACATCGACCACGCGATCCCACTGATCACCGGTCATCCCTGGAAACACGGCGTCGTCGTGAATCCCGGCGTTGTTGACCAGAACCTGGATGGGGCCGTCGGCCATCAGTCGCTCCAGGGCCTGGGCGGTGGCCTCGCGGTCGGTGATGTCAAAAGCCACGGACTGGGCGCGCGCACCTGCCTGCCCCAGACGTTCGGCCAGGACATGCGCCCGTTCAAGCCCACGGTTGGCGTGGACGATGACCTCGAACCCGGAAGCAGCCAGGCGCTCGCAGATGGCGGCACCGATACCGCCACTGCCGCCGGTGACGAGGGCTCGGCGAACAGCAGGTGAAGCGGAACGTGGACTCATGATCAATGGGCGTCAAGCACCACCGATGCGCGGCCCTCGATCAGGCAGCGGTCACCGGCAGTGAGGTCAAACTGGTAAAGGATGAGGGCATCATCGCCCGACAGTCGCGTGGCCCGGACCGTCAATTCCCCGGGCACATCGTCGAGGCGGTCGGCGTGCAGGCGAAGGTTGCGCACACTGGTCAGGTAACCCACACCCAGGGGGTGTCCGCCGCCAGCCAGCAGCACGCCATGCACCGCCATCGCCTGGGCTGCGTACTCGATGCCGGCAGCGATGCCCAGTCGGCCTTCGGCCCGCAGCGGGTGGTCCGCGGCCTGGTGCCCCTGGGCCACACAACACACCTGCTGCTCATCCCAGGACAGGACACGGTCCAGCAGGCACATGCGACCCTGGTGCGGAATGTGCGCCGCGATCCAGGCGTGGTCTAGCATGGCTGCAGGTCCAGGGCCAGCGGGAATCCCGGCAGGTAATCGGTCAGCACGGTCCCCGATCGCCCGCAGGCCAGCGCCTGGATCAACGGCAGCGCGCGCATGGAAGGCAGTTGGCTGTGCAGGCTCTCCAGTCCGGGTTCGGACCATGGGGCAAGCTCGAGTCCGTTCGCCGACCGCAGGGACATATTCGCCAGCGAATGGCCAGAGGGCTGTGGCGACAGCACCAGTGCCACGCCGGCCGCATCGGGAATCGGCCGCTTGGCATGCAGAGGCTCGGGATACTCGCTGTCGTAAACCACCAGCAGCACCGGTCGTCGGTCGACCACCACCTGGGAGACGGCATCCAGCAGGCCGGCGCCAAAGCTGCCATCGCCGGCGCAGATGACCTGACAAGGTGCCATGCTGTGCGTGGCGATGCCCCAGTAGCCGGCGGCGGCGTTGTGCACCGAGTTGTGAAACCGCGTCGGGGATATCTGGCGATCTTCGCTGGCCAGCTGTTCGCACAGCGCATGGCAGTTGTGGCCATCCGCGCCCGAAGCGGCAAACACCGTGGCCAGGTCGGCAGCGTTGGCGCCTGCATGGGTGACGGCTTCCTGACCGAGCGCCAGAGCCACACGAATGACCCGACTGGCCCGACGCCGCTCGGCCGGTGGCAACAGCAGCGGTGGCGGCAGAACGGATGGCTCGGAGACCCAGGGCTGCCGGCCGGCCAGGACCTCGCGGGCCGAAGGCCAATCGGGCATGCCGGGCGCGATGAACCCGACGCCATCGATCCAGACCTGCATATCGGGCGTGGTGGTCATTGGGGCACTCCCAGGATCAGGGCGCAGTTGCTGCCTCCAAATCCGAAGGAGTTGCTCAGCACCGTCCGGATCCTGGCAGCCCCCCCTTGCCGGCGGTAGTCAATCCCCATCACCGGATCGAAGTCGACGGTACCGGGGCTTCCCGGCAGCCATCCATCGGCCAGGGAGAGCAGGCCAACCACCGCTTCCACGGCACCGGCTGCGCCCAGGGTATGACCGGTGGCGCCCTTGGTGGAACTGCATGGCACACGGTCGCCAAACAGACCCGAGACGGCCAGGCTTTCGGCCGCATCATTGGCGGGCGTGGCGGTGCCATGAAGGTTGATGTAATCCATATCGGACGGCTGCAATCCTGCCGTACGGAGGGCGGCCTCCATCGCCAGGCGGGCGCCCAGACCCTGGGGGTGCGGGGCAGACATGTGATGCGCATCACTGGATTCGCCGACACCCAGCAGCCAGCCTGAGGCATCGTTGCTCCGTGGACTGGTTCCCGGGCGCTCGAGCAAGGCGAAGGCCGCCGCCTCGCCGATGGAAATGCCGTCCCTGGCCGGGTCAAACGGACGACAGGGTTGGGTCGAGGTCAGTTGCAGGGACGCAAAGCCGTAGAGCGTGGTCAGGCAGAGGCTATCCACGCCACCGACCACCGCGGCATCGATCACGCCCAACGCCATTTGCCGGGCAGCGGCCGCGAAGACCTTGGCACTGGACGAGCAGGCGGTCGAGATGGTCAGCGCCATGCCTTCCAAGCCCAGATACCGCCGTGTGAAATCGGTCACCGAAAACGGGTTGTGCGATCCGTGATAGCTCAGCGCTGGCGGCAAGGCACCAGAGACGGGGTCGCGATGGCGGTAGGCGATCTCGGTCTCCAGAATGCCCGACGTGCTGGTGCCCAGGAAGACGCCCACCCTGGCGGGTCCGTAGCGATCCACCGCCTCGCGCACCCGGTCGGCGAATCCGTCTGCATGCAGCCCCAGCAGGGCCAGCCGGTTGTTGCGGCAGTCAAATTCGGACAGCGCGGACGGCACGGTCACCGCGTCAATGCCGTCGACCTCGCCGATCCAGGTATCCAGTCGCACCGTCTCGAAGTCGCAGGGCTTGAGTCCGCTGCGCCCTTCCCGCAGGGCAAGCCGGTGGGCATCCAGGCCATGCCCGAGGCAGGTACTGAGGGTAGAGGCCGAAATCTGCAGGGGAGACACGTTGTCCAGCAAAGTCAAAACCCTGATCTTAGGTGATGGCGGGATCCTGCCCCGGTACCCGACAGACGAGCATGACATTCGCGAAAGGCAAGGCGCCACTCATCGGCACACTCTGGACGTCGAAGCCGACATCGCGCAGCAGGGCCCGCCAGTCTGCCAGGCTGCGGCAATACAGGCTGGGCAACCGGTGGCCGCGCGAGAAGGTCACCAGGTGATCCACCCAGTTGGACAGCTTGAATGGCAGGCCCGCCGAAGCATCTCCGACCCGCGTGATGAACAGGCCGCCCGGCCCCACGGCGTCGCGGATGCGTTCCAGCACACGCCGCTGCAGGGCGTGGTCGAAGTAATGCAGCGCATCCAGAATGGTGACCACATCCACCTCGCCGAAGTCGACCTGGTTCATGTCGCCCTGCTCCACGCGCACCACCGGATGTTGGTCGCCGAACGCACGGGCGGCACGCCAGACATCGCGGGGCATCAGCTCGACCCCGCGCAACTGCGCGGGAGAAGGAGGTGCGGGCCAATCGGCGTGCCATTGTCCCTGCGCATGCAGGTCCTGGGCCGCGAGCAGCCAGGAAAACAGGCTGCCCTGACCACAGCCCAGGTCCAGCAGCCTGGGCGACGCTGGCAGAAGGCCGCGCCGCAGCAGTTCGGCAAAAATCACATCGCCCCCGAGCTTGCCGCGGGCATAGTGGTACGCAAACCGGTCGGCACGCCGAAAGCGCTCGGCAGCCAGATCCAGCAGACCTGGTGGCAGGGAATGGGATGGGTTCAAGCAATGGCCTCGTGCAGGGTAACCGTGCGCAGGTTGGGCGTCAGCCGCTGCGCCAGCATGGGGATCACGGACAGAATCACCGGCTGGCCCTCAGCCGTGCGTGCCGCATGGCCATCGTGCAACAGCAAGATGTCGCCGTCACCCAACCCTCGGCAAAGGCGCGCCAGCACCCGCTCAGGGTGAGGGTCACGGGTGTCGTAGGGACGCCGTGTCCAGGCCGCCAGCCGCAAATCGAGTTGCGCCAGCACCGGATCGAGAAACGGGTTGCGCAGACCGGCGGTCGGGCGGAAGAACCTCGGCGCCTGGCCGGTCAGGTCCGACAGCACGCCCTGTGCACGCGCAATGTCCTGCCGCATGCGCGATGGACCGAACAGGGAGAACGCATGGGAGTGGCTGTGACCGTGGTTCTCGACCCGATGGCCGCGGGCCACGATCTCCTGGCACAGTGCCGGATACCGCTGCGCACGGTGGCCGATCAGAAAGAAGCTGGCGACCATCCCGCATTCGTCAAGCAGATCGAGCACTTGCGGTGTGACCTGCGGATCAGGACCGTCATCAATGGTCAGCGCCACCTGCCCGCCCCCCTCAGGAACCGAGGCATCGGGCAGCCGGGTGATGTTCGGCCCGAGCCAGTCCGTTCGTGGCAACAGACCCACGGCGGTGATCAGGGCATGGTTGGCCACCACCGCACCCAGCGCCCATGGCCACGCACCAGGTACGGCGGCCGCACCGGCCGCAGCCACCGCATGCAGGGCAGCCGATCCGGTGAGGAAGGCAGAAGGTTTCCAGGTCCTGCTCATCGTTTGCCCACTCCATGCTCGGACAACCAGGCCAGACAGGTCAGCCACAGCGGGTCCCAGGCGGACCAGTCATGTCCACCCGGTACTTCATATACGGTGGATCGGGACAGGCGCTGAGCCAACGGGCGCATGGTACCGGCAAACCGGTCATCCCGACCGAACCCCAGAAAGGTGGGCAGCGAGGGCCGACCCTCACGCAGGTTCAGCCACAGCTGGAATTCCACATCGTCGCGCTGCGCATCATCGGGGACCCACGCCTCCAGCCCGCCGGCGCGCTCGATGGCGTTGGTGGTCAGGCGACTGCCCGGATAGGGGGCAAACAGGCACAGGCCCTGAAGACCGGCAGGATCACGCTGAGCCTGCAGCAGTGCCAGCAAGCCGCCCAGAGAGATGCCGCCGAGCCAGAGCCGTGCATAACGCTGCCGCAAGCTCGCCAGGTGCTCGTTCGCCAGATGCGCCAGGGCATCCACCTGTCCGGCAGGATCGAGGTGAAGATCCGGCACATGCAGGTCGAGGTCCAGACCCGCCTCCCGCAGGATGTCATGCCATCCGGCGCGGATGACGTCGTCCGGATGCATCTGCGCGCCCGGCAGCAGCACCAGGACAGCGGACGCCTGACCCGCCCGGACACCCTGACTCATCGGTCCGACACCCGCCGTGGCGTGATGAAGGCGGCGGCCAGCACGAGCACGATGACCACTCCCGGCGCCACCACCCCGCCAATGGACCGCAGCACCGGCACATGGGAGACGGCCAGCGCCCCAAAGCCGATCAGTGTCGTGACCACCGCCACCGTCATGGACGACCACACATCCGGTGCCAGTCCGCCATCTTCATCCATGGTGTCGAAGAACAGGGTGTAGTTGGAACCGACGGCCACCACCATCAGCAGCCCCACCAGATGGAGCATGTTGATGGACGATCCGCCCAGATGCAGGCCCGCCATGAGCAAGACCACGGTCATGAAAAGGGGAAGCATCATGCGGACCAGTCGCCGCAGCGATCGAAGCGTGAACGCCAGCATCAGCGTGATGAGCGCCACCCCGGCCAGGGACAGGGCGATGGCCTGGCCCAGGTAATCGGCGTACAAGGATTCAAACTCAGCCTTGAGATCGATGAACACCGCCGAGGTGCCATCCAGAGCCTGACGGACACGGGCACCATCGATGTCGGACGGCTGCCCGTCGTCCAGGACGGTGGGACGCAGGGGCAGCACGATGCTCCACTGATCGCCCGACTGCGACATCAGCGAATCGACCGCCAGCGCCATGGCGGTGCCGTCAAGATCGGACCGCTGCAGCAGCGGCGAGTGACGCGCCGCCTCCACCGCCTGCAGGAAGGGCTCGAGCCGCGATGCCGACAACGGCGCCCCCTCCAGTGCCCGTTGCAGCTCGGCCCGCATGGCCTGCGCTGGTGGCAGGCTGTCCAGGCGCTGGCGCTGCACCTGTTCACTGGGCAGAAAACGCGTCGGGCTGTCATAACCCGCCATGTCACCGCTGGCCACCAGGCCATCCAGACGGCGAGAGGCTTCCTCGGCCGCCTCAAGGGCGGCTTCGCGTCCCGGCGCGGACACCAGCACCATGTATCGCGCATCCGGCGCACCGATGTCGGCACGCAGGCGCGCGTCCACCTGTGCCTCCTCATCGGTCACGGTCGACAGCGCGGACAGGTCCCGACCCCACAGTGTGTCGCGTTGCTGGACCAGGTAAGCCAGGGCCACGAACGCCAGCACCAGCATGGGCCAGCGCAGGCGCCACGCGTGGTCGAGCCAGCGCTGTGTGGTGTGTGCCAGCGGTCCGGTCGGTGCCACCCGCACACCCTCCCCCGCCACGGCGGGCAGCACGAAGCGGGTCACCAGCGCCGCGGTGATGATGCCCGCCAGCGCGTAGACCCCCAGCTGAGCCAGGCCCGGAAAACCGGCAAAGAGCAAAGCCCCGAAACCGGCAATCGATGTCATCACACCCAAACGGATGGTGGGCCAGAAACTCTCCCGCCAAGCCTGAATACCCACGCGGCCGGACTGGACGAAAAAGTAGATGGCATAGTCCACCGACTCGCCGATCAGCGCCGCGCCAAAGCCGATGGTGATGCCATGGACCGTGCCAAAGACGAGATCCACCGCCACGATGGCCGCCACCGTGCCTGCAGTGACCGGCAGCAAGCCGAAGGCCATGGCCCTGGGGGAGCGGTAGATCCACAGCAGCAACAGCCCGATACCAATGGAACTCATGAGCGAGATGCGCGAAATCTCGCTGCGAATCGATTCGCGCGCCTTGACCGCAAACAGACCTGGTCCGGACATCGTGAGCGACAGCCCTCGAAGGGCGGGATCGGTCTGCAGGCCCGCAAAGGCCGCGCGCGCGGCTTCCATGGCCTGCTCCTGTCCGTCCGTGTCGGCGCCGGAAGCCCGGGTCTGGGTCAGCAGCAAGGCCCGTTGACCATCACGCGACATCCAGACGCCCTGGCGCGTCTCCGGCTCGCTGCCCGGATGCAGACGCGACAGGATCTCGATCATTTCGCCGGTGGGATCCTGCAGCAGGTAGGGCTTGAACAGGTAGCCCACCGGCGAGCTGACCACGCCAATGGTCTTGTCGATCGATTCGCGCAGGCCTTCGGGCGTGAAGCGCTGCGGCGCGACGGCAGGACTGAGGTGGTAGCGGTAGCGCAGCAGGAAGTCCCGCTCGGCCTGCAGGCCTTCGACCTCACCATTCTGGACCGACAGGAAATGTCCACCATCGATCAGCGCCTGACGCAAGGCCATCGATGCACGGGCACGTGAGGCCTCATCGCCACCCTCGATACCCAGCATGAGCAGGCGCGAGACCGCCCCGTCTTTCATCTGACCCACCAGCACCTCCTGCTGCGGGCTGGGATCGGCGGGCAGGAAAAAGGACATGTCGGCCGTGAACCGGGCCTGGGTGATCCAGGACACGCCAGCGATCATCGCCAGCAGCCACAGCAGCAGAACCTTGACGGCGGTGCGCGTCATTCGGCGATGGGCTCGATGCTCAGCTCGGACCGGTCACCGTCGGCCTGCAGGTACTCGATGCGGCGCACCTGATTGCCCTGACCCGTCACGGTGATGCGCTTGATCAGGGCCGCCACCGCGGTGTCAACCGGCAGCAGCACCAGGGACCAGTCCTGCCGGGCCCCCTGGAGTTCGAGCCGGTAGTGTTTTTCCAGCGATCGGCGGTTGCCCGACAGGGTACTGCGCACGCTCTCGACAAAGGCTTGGGCCTCCGGTCGGCTCGCCACCTGAATGGTCATGCGGCGCCGGTCCCGCTCCACACTCAGTGTGTCCTTGTCCAGCACCACGGTTTCGGCGAATGGCTCCACCGTGCGCTTTTCCAGCCGGTCGGGCGGCAGGTAACGCATCTCCCCACTGGACTGCAACGGCCTGTCCAGCAGGGCCATGGTTCGCGTTTCCACAAAGCGGGCCTTGCCACCCTTGTGCTGGGCCAGGTCGCTCATGAGCTGATCGATGTCGAAGGCAGCCGCCTGCGCCGTCACGGAGACAACGGCCCACAGCAGGACCAGGAAGCCACGGAAATTCATTTGTACTGCCAGAAATCGTAGAAGTTGAACCAGTTCCAGGGGGACTCGCGCACCAGGGCCTCGAGCTTGGCCGCATACCGGCGCATGGCCTCGTCAATCTCGGCCTGCCGCCGTTCGCGGGGAATGGAAGAGAAATCCGCCAGGCGTTCAAAACGCACCTGGTAGCGATTGCCACCCAGATACAGGCCCGCCATGAAGAACACCGGGCGTCGCAACATGACCGCCAGGCGCCAGGGGCCGATCGGGAACCGGGCCGGATGACCGAGGAAGGGCAGTTCCTGGCCGTCACCGTCCTCCAGGGACCGGTCCGCCAGAATGCCCACCAGGTAACCATCATCCAGCTTGTCCTTCACGGCCAGCATGGATTCCATCCGCCCCAGGGGAATGATATCTTGCATCGCCTGGGGATTGATGGCGCGCAGGGTGTCGTTGACCTTGCGGGCGTTGTCCTCGTACATGACCATCGCTACGCGGAGGCCGGCCCGGTGCCGACCCATGGCGCGAAGTACCTCGAAACTGCCCAGATGCGCGCCCACCAGAAGCGCTCCCTGGCCACTGCGCACCGCTTCATCGATCACATCCGCACCAACGACCTCGACTTCCAGCTGGCGGTCACCGTCGTTGAGCAGGAACACCCGGTCGTGGATCGTGGAGGCAAACCAGAGCACATGCCGGTAGATGTCCCGCCATGTGGCACGGCGACCCAGCGCGCGGCCAAGGTACAGGCGACTGGCCCGGCGGGCTGTGGGCGCAAACAGGACAAAATAGGCCGCGACCACCCGCAGCACCAGCCGGCCCAGCGGCCTGCCCGCGCGCAGCGAAAACCAGACCATCAAACGCAGCAGCCAGGCATGACTGCGCTCCTTCTGGTGCCTCCAGGCCGCGTCGGTGCCGGTCACCGGACCTCCTGCTGCAGCACCCCGGTGGCCACCAGTTCATCACCACAGCGGATCTCGAAACCCAGGGCTCCCCGAGGAGTGTCCATCAATCGGAAAACCAGCATCTCCGCGGGCGCCACCGGGCGCAGGAACTTGGCCTGGGCCACCGTCCACCCGGTGAAGCCTCGCTCACGCCCGGCCATCCACAACACACGGTCCAGCAGCACCACGCCGGGCACGATCGGCCGGCCAGGAAAGTGTCCGGCGAAGGCCGGATGGTCCGCCGGCACCTGCCATTCAGCCTGCATCGGCCTCACGGGCGGATGCCCGTGCCTCCATAAGCTGCTCCAGCGCCTGCCGGGTCAGCTTGCCCGTGCTGTTGCGGGGCAGCGCTTCGACCAGCATGAGCGGCCTGGGCATGAAAATCGGATCGATCCGGTGACGCAGCGCGGCCAGCAGGGTCTGGCGGTCCAATCCTGGCGCCACGGCAAAGGCCACCAGCCGCCCCACCCGGTCTTCCGCGTCATCCCTGGGAAGGTAGAAGGCCCCATCCCTGACCCCTTCGATGGCACACAACTGGTGGTTCAGGTACGCCAGCGAAGTCCGCTTGCCCGCCAGATTGACCATGTCCGCGTGTCGTCCGTGAAGCACGAAACGGTCGCCGGGCAACACCTCGATGAGGTCGGACAAAGGCACCTTGCCCTCCACGTGCCCACCGATGGCGCATGTGATGTCGCCCTCCTGCTCCAGACGGACACCGGGCATCAGGGTCCAGGCCGGGCCATCGCAGGTTCGGCGCGTGGCCAGCTGCGAAGACTCGGTCGATCCGTAGATTTCGTGCACCGGCGCGCCGCTGGCCGCTTCCACCCTGGCAGCCAGCTCGGCGCTGAGGGGCGCGGTGGCCGACAGCCACCGGTCCACCGGGGGCATGGGCAGTTCTGAAGCCATGACACTGGCCAGATGGAACGGCGTGGTCACCACCAGCCGCGGCGCGGGTACCCTGGACAGGGCGTCCGCCAGATCCTGCGGATAGAAAGGCTTGCCACTCCAGAAGGAACATCCCCCGTGCAGGGCCAGCAGAAAGGTGGATTCGAAACCGTAGCTGTGCTGAACAGGCACCGTGCCCACCAGGACCCGCGACTGGCCGATCAGACCCAGCGCCCTGGCCTCTGCCTGTCCATTGGCCACCAGCTTGCCCCACGTCTTTGCATGTGGCTGCGGCGAACCGGTGGAACCCGAAGTGAACAGAATGGCGACCGTGCGGTCCTCCGGGATCAGGGGCATGTTCGCGTCGGTGTGAACCGGCAGCGCATCGAGCGCCGGCAGCGGGATCATCCGCGAGGCGCTAGAGACGCCGGGGTCGTCGGTCACCGCAATCGAACCCGGGTAGGCGGCCTCCAGTTGCTGGAGTGTCTGCGCGGACTGCGACGATGGCTGCAGACTCACGCGGCCGCTGAGCGCACAGGCGCCCAGCAGCACCGCAAAGTGGTAGCGATCCTCACACAGATTGACGATCCATCGGCTGTCGGGCAGCCGATCG